>JACNIV010000336.1 GCA_014382915.1 Candidatus Cloacimonadota bacterium
ATAATCGGTCTGGCAGGAGTGGACGTTATCTTCCCGCTGATGAGCAAGTATGCTGTAGATAACTTTGTGATTCCCGGAAAGACCGATGGAGTAATTCTATTTGGAATGATCTATTTCCTGTTGATAGCTGTGCAGGCTGCAAACATCTTTTTCTTCATCAATATTGCTGGAAAGATAGAGATGTATCTTACTTATGATATAAGGAAGAAAGGATTCCAACATCTGCAGGAGCTTTCATTCAACTATTACGATAAGACTCCCGTAGGATGGCTGATGGCGCGGATGACTTCCGATAGTCAGCGGCTGGGAAGCTTCATCTCGTGGGGTATTGTGGATATGGTCTGGGGATTTTCCTATATGATCCTGATTTCGATAACAATGCTTTTCCTGAACTGGAAATTAGCATTAGTATCCCTGACCGTTGTGCCGGTACTGGTTGTGCTGAGCTTGTTTTTTCAGAAGAAGATACTTAAAGCATATCGAAAGGTAAGGAAAACAAACTCGAAGATAACCGGATCTTTCAATGAGGGAATTGCCGGAGCAAAGACTACTAAAACCCTGGTTCGGGAAGAAGAAAATCTTCTG
Source organism: Candidatus Cloacimonadota bacterium (assembly GCA_014382915.1). Classification (GTDB taxonomy): domain Bacteria; phylum Cloacimonadota; class Cloacimonadia; order Cloacimonadales; family TCS61; genus JACNIV01. Next base: position 586 of record JACNIV010000336.1, read on the forward strand.
GAATTCCAGGTGAATACTTCCGAGATGTATCGTTCATCTGTGAAAGCTGCTATTTTTTCTTCGCTTTACCTGCCGGCTGTTCTCACGCTGGGAAGCATCGGTACAGGACTTGCCCTCTGGTTTGGTGGTGAAGGTGTAATGATGCAGGCGATTAGCTATGGTACTCTGGTGGCGTTCATTTCCTACACAGTTCATTTTTTTGAACCACTGCAGGAACTGGCTCGTATATTTGCGGAACTGCAAAATGCACAGGCTTCTGCAGAACGTATTTTTTCTATGATAGAGGAAGAACCTCAGATAACTGATAACTCCGAAGTCATCAAAAAATTTGGGAATATTCTTCGATCGAAAGAAAAGAACTGGCCGAAAATAAATGGGGATATTTCTTTCGAAGATGTTACATTCGGTTACAAAGATGAAGAAAAAGTCCTGAAGAATTTCAACCTGGATATCAAAGCCGGTGAAACTATTGCTTTGGTAGGTGAAACAGGTTCTGGTAAAAGCACGATCGTGAACCTTGCCTGCCGGTTTTATGAGCCTACAAAAGGTAAGATAATGATAGATGGGGAAGATTATCGCCAGCGTTCGATGTTGTGGCTGCAATCTAACCTGGGATATGTTCTGCAGACTCCGCATCTGTTCAGCGGTTCCATCAAAGAGAACATTGCTTATGGCAGGTTGGGTGCAACTGATGATGAGATCATTAAAGCTGCTAAACTGGTGAATGCTCATAATTTCATAATGAAGCTGGAAAATGAATATGATTCTGAAGTTGGTGAAGGCGGAGCAAAACTTTCTACTGGCGAGAAACAGCTTATTTCTTTTGCCCGTGCAATTTTAGCCGATCCCAGGATATTCATTCTGGATGAAGCAACTTCATCTGTAGATACCGAAACCGAGCAGTTGATACAGGAAGCGATACACACGGTTCTGGAAAATAGAACCAGCTTCATCATTGCACATCGTCTTTCCACCATCCGTTCTGCTGATCGCATCCTGGTAATACAAAAAGGTAAGATAACCGAACAGGGAGATCATCATGAACTATTGAAACAAAAAGGTTATTATTACAGGCTTTACACGAACCAGTTTATGGAAGAGCAGGAAGTAAAGATCCTGAATGCCTGAAACTAACCACAGAGAACACGGAGAGCACGGAGTGAAAAAATTAAACACCGAAAAACCTCATCCCGACCTTCTCCTACGAGGAGAAGGAGAGGATTGAGGTGAGATTAAACCGTTGAAAAGGTTCAGCAGGAAGAGAAAAATAACCTTCGGAACGGTTGTAGGACTTCTTGCTCTTTTTTGACCTTCCGAACGGTTGGATCAGATGATAGTATAAACCGTTGAAAAGGTTCAGCAGGAAGAGAAATCTTATAAACCTTTTCAAGGTAATTTAGAAAAATCAGTGGCAAAAAAATCCGGCTTCGTTTAATACTACACCGTGATAAGCAGGAGAAAAAAATATGAAAAAGAATATTGTAACTTTAATTCTAACCTTTACAGGAGTAATTCTAAGTGCGATCACAATACCGTATTCGCAAACAGAATTGAAAATAGGAACAAATCATTTAACGGGATTTGTGCGAATAGCACCAGATGATTCATTGGCGATTCCTTTGCAGACCAATGTGTGGCTTTGGCACGACAAAGAAAATCTATTTGTTCTTTGCGAAGCGGAAATCGATGAAAATTTTGAAAAAGGAAAATTCGCAACTACAGATGAATGGGCTGATTGTGATTGCGTTAGAATTCAGATCATTACGGATGTGAAGAATTATTATGCTTATATGTTCTACTCGCTTCCATTTGGAAATCAATATGACTGTATACGTAAATCCGATATGAATATAGATGCAAGCTGGAACAGTAACTATAAATATGAAAACTCAATTTCAGATACTCTATGGATAAGTTCAATGAAAATTCCTTTAAGAGATTTACGATTTTACGGTAATCCACCCTATAAATGGAAAATAATTTTAACTCGTTATTTTGAAAAAGCAGATGAATATTACTCTTTACCTTACGGCAAAATTGATATGGGGAAAGATTATTTTCGTACAGCTTATGATGTTACTATAAATGAGGAACTTTCCAAAAATAAAAATTACAGGATCACTCCATATTTCATTAAAAAATACGATCTTATGGAAGAAACAGATTCCTTCGATCCTGAAAATATCGGTCTCGATTTTTCTTATAATCCAACTTCAGCTACAAAAGTTAAGATCAGCTTAAATCCTGATTTCTCTGATATTCCGATGGATACTGCAGAGGATAATTTTAATGTTCGCTATGCTCCGCATTTTTGGGAAAACCGTTATTTCTTTATCGAAGACCTCGATGTGTTCGGAGTTAGTAGCAATCTATTTTATTCCCGTCATATTATGCAGCCTCAGTATGCTGTGAAACTTACCGGAAATTCGGAAAATTTCTCTTATGGATTTCTGTCCGCAATGGATAAAGAAGTTTCGGAAGATGGTGAGATTCTGAATAATGATGATATTTATAATATGATGGCATTCAAACCGAAATGGGAAAATATTTCCATTCAAATGACGCTACTGAACAGGATGAACAAAAATTATCACAATGAAGTTTTGATCATCAATCCAACCTGGGAATTTATGAAAAACCAATCTGTTTGGGGTGAGGTTGATTTTACTTTGAAAGATGAATCCGGTAATGAAAATGAAAAAGGATATTCCGTATATTGCGGATATAACGGGAAGAAGGGGGATGTTAACTGGTCAATAAACGGTTCTCGGATGAGCGAAAATTATAAAGCGGATATGGGGCGCGTTTTTGAAACAGATTTCTCGGCAATAAACCTAAATGCCTGGCAAAATAGTGATCCGAACGGGAAAATCATTAAAAGTTTCGGTTCGAGTATCTGGCTTCATAAGGCAATTATGAATGATGATAAGGAAATGCTCGAACAAAATGGAGGTTTGAATTTCTGGGCAAATTCACCTCACAAAATAAATATCAGTATTAGCGGAAATATTGGGCAGGAAAGTTATAATGATTCTGTTTTTACCTGGGATAATATTTATGCGAATATGAGCACCTGGAATATTTCCTGGTTAAGTGCATGGATCAATTACAGTACAGGTCATTCACTTGTTTATAATCTCTTCGAAATATTCAAAAAGGATTACATAAGTTTAGGCTTTTCGGGTGATATTGGAAATAACTTTTCTTACAATGTTTCCACCCAAAGAAAAAGGTACTTCGATTTCCCTACAGATTGTGAGGAAGATGATGAATATTGGATTAGCAATGCTGATTTGACGATCAACTTTTCCAATAAACTCTCACTCACAAACGGTTTGCGTTACAATAATTATGAGAATAGTAGCCAGACTGCATATCTCGGATTTTTCTCAAATCTTCGTTATGAATTCAAGGATAATTGTAATTTATATCTCGGTTATAAAACTGCTCAAGATGAAACAGAACGAGAATTCATTACCGAATACAAACAAGCATATATGAAGGTGAGTTATACATTCTGATAAAACCTTGAAAACGGTTACACACGGAAGACCTTCGGAACGGTTGTGAGACTTCTTGCACTTTCTCGACCTTCCGAACGGTTGAGATTTGGTGATAGTGGAAAACCGTTGAAAAAGTTCAGCGAGAAGAGAATACTTATAAACTTTTTCAAGGTAAGTTTGGAGGGAAAAATGAAAACAGGAATTAAAAAGCTATATAACAGAAAGCGTCCTGCTCATCCTGATGAAGCCCATACGACCAGCAAACGCTGGTTCAAGAAGAAAGGACGCAAAGCTGTGCGTAAACATTTACAAAGAGAAATAGAAAATAAGAGAGAAAAGTAAAGCGAGCTTGCCAGCTCGCTATAAGTAACGCAAACATCCCTGTTTGCGATGTCATCTTTCCGCAGGAGCGGAGAAATCCACATTCCAACGCGGAGCATTAGAACGAGAAAATGCTATTTCAATTTCGGATAAGCAAATATTTTTTTTTCATAATTTTTCAGAAAAATGTAATCTGCGTTTTCATCGATCAGGTATTTGGATTGCACAGGAATTTTACCGCCGCCACCCGGGGCATCTATCACATAGGTGGGAATGGCATAACCGGAAGTGTAGCCGCGCAGTTTTTCCATGATCTGTATACCTTTATGCACTGTTGTCCGAAAATGAGCCGAACCGGAGATCGGATCACATTGATACAGATAATAAGGTTTCACACGAACTTTTAAGAGTTCATGAAACAGTTTCTTCAGAGTATCAGCAGAATCATTCACATTCTTTAAAAGTACTGTTTGGCTTCCCAAAGGAATCCCGGCATCCGCTAACATTCTGCAGGCGTTCTGCGTTTCAGTGGTCAGTTCAGCAGGATGAGTGAAATGAATACTGATATAGAGAGGATGATATTTTTTCAGCATATTAACAAGTTGCGTAGTTATCCTTTGCGGCAACACAACCGGAACCTTTGTTCCGATCCTTATCATTTCCACATGTCCGATCGCCCTTATCTTCTGCAGATAGTATTCTAATTTTGCGTCACTTAATGTAAGCGGATCGCCTCCGGAAAGCAGCACATCACGAATTTCTTTATGCTCTTTGATATAATCAAGAACTTTTTCAAAATTGCAAACTGTACGTTCCAGCCCAACAAGACGAGATCTGGTGCAGTAGCGGCAGTTGGTGGCACAAAAATCCGTGAGTAGAACCAACACCCTGTCGGGATAACGATGCACCAGCCCCGGTACTTTCTTGTCATCCTCTTCATGGAGCGGACCAGTAGCTTCTCCGAAGCTCATTTTCAGTTCATTAGTAGACGGGATCACCGTTTTCCGCAGTGGATGATCACTACCCAGATTAGCGATCAGATTGGCATAATAGGGTGTGATACGTAAAGGCAATTTCACATTCAATTGCTGCAATTCTGCCTTTTCCCTGGTATTCAATTTAATGATCTCTTCCAGTTTTTCCAGATCGGAGATGCTGTTCTGAATCTGCCATTGCCAGCTTTTCCAATCTTTACGGCTGGTTTTCGGGAAATGCGTTTTCAAAAAATTGAACCGCTTGAAATCAATAACAACAGGTTGTTTTGTTTCTTTTCCCGAGAAAGGAATTGTTCTAATTGATGCAAAACCTATAGTCTTTCTCATCTCAAGCCACCCTTGCTACATTAAGATGTTTGTATCGACCTATCGCAGACGATATTATTCGGTGGATCAATTCACGATAAGAAATACCTTCCTGAGTAGCGATCATTGACAGATCGGAATGATGCGGATGTAAACCCGGGATGGGATTGATCTCGATAAATTCCGGTTTCCCGGCAGCATCTGTTCTTATATCTACTCTTCCCACATCTTTGCAACCCAGAGTTCGGTAGGCTTTGATTGCGATTTTCTCTGCTTGTTTTGCCAAAGCATCCCGACAAGGCTGATAGATGATTTCAGTTTCACAGTTCTCTTTGGTTTCGTAGCCATAGATGGAGTTATGTCTGCTGCTTTTAAAGATGATCTCCATCGTTCCCAGCACTTTTGCCTTCCTGCCGTTTCCAAGGATGGCAACTGTGAACTCACGACCGGGAAGATATTCTTCCACCAAGATGGGCTGTTTGAACTGCTTTTGTAAAAATTTGAACTGATAGAGCAATTGAGCTCTATTTTCAACTTTGGAATTGGCATAGATACCTTTTCCAGTTCCTTCCGCTACAGGTTTCAAGAAAAGCGGAAACCTTAAATTCAAATAATTGATCTGATTTTCAGAATGCAACAAAGCAAAACCAGGGGTTGAAATGCCAAATCTTTCTAAATAGCTTTTGCAGGCATATTTATCCAGTGCAATTGCCAACACCATCGGATCAGAAAAAGTATAGGGGATTTTGTAAGCATCCAAGATAGCTGGAACCTGACTTTCTCTGGCAGAACCATGTATCCCTTCGCAGATATTAAAAACCAGATCCCATGAATTTCCTGTGCTGAGAAGATGGATCAGATTCTTCACGGAACCGATTCTCTGCGTTTGATAACCAAGAGACCGGATCGTTTCTTCCAAGGTTGTTATAGTATCTTCACGATCAAACTCGGCGGTTTCTTCTTCACCATATCCCATTGCTAGATATTCCGAACGCAGATCATATGTTAATCCTATTTTCATATAGTTTTCTCCTATTTTGTTTTAAAAAAATAGATATGAAGATAGGACTCGGATTATCTCTTAATATGATAAAAAAAGCGTTTAAGCCTTCGATTTAAAATGCGTAAATAATATATTTTTGCTGTTGTGAAATCGGCAAGAAAGACGGGGTATACCCCCGCACCTGGAGGTTTATCGTCTTCTGCTAAAATTAACTTTTCCATTATTCCTCCTCGGAAAAGAATCGAAATAAAAATCTCCGGGTGCATTTTAATGTCAAATATTTTTTTGTTTAGAAGTCACTTTTTTTTTCCAACAAAATATTGGTAATCATAACTTACTGTATAATAAGAAGTTAATGTAGAGAGTGTTTTACGTTTCAAGGTTGGATTTAAAAAACTTTGTTCTTTAATTAAGTGCGAAATAAACACAAATTTAATAAAATCATTTACCTGTTATAATCAATTCTAAAATTTGTTTGAGGTGATTTAATGGATTTAATAACGATTTTTTTTATCGCTCTTGGATTGACAAAGACAGTTGGCAAAAAAGGAGATTAAATGAATTATAAATCAGTAACAACAAACGAAAGACGAGACCTTATTAAAGCTGGTGATAATATCGTTGAAGCTGTCTGGCCGGAGTTCATGCTGAATGATGCTGTGGCAAACAAATATTTCTTTCAACTATACACAGATTTCCCGGAATTCCAATATTGGCTTTTAGACGGTGAAGAAATTGTTGGGATCGGTAATTCAATTCCTTTAAAGTGGAATGAAAAGCTGGAAAATCTTCCAGACATAGGCTGGGATTGGGCTCTGGAAAAAGGATTTAAGGACAAACAAAATAATTTTAAAGCAAATCTGCTTTGTGCTCTTTCTATCACAGTAAATCCAAAATATCAGGGGAAAGGTATCAGCACGGAAATGATAAGATCAATGGTTCAAATCGGGAAAAAGAACAACCTTGAAACTTTAATAATTCCTGTCCGCCCAACATTGAAGAAAGATTATCCATTAATTGATATGAAGCAATACATAACATGGAAGAGGGAAGATGGACAGCTTTTTGACCCTTGGCTTCGAGTTCACGAGAAAATAGGTGGAAAGATCATTAAAGTATGTTCAGAAGCAATGAAAATTTCAGGAACAATTTCCGATTGGCAAAACTGGACAGGAATGCACTTTCCCGAGAGTGGAAAGCATATTATTCAAGGGGCTTTGAATCCTGTTGGAATTAATGTTGAAAAAAATATGGGAATTTACATCGAACCGAATGTATGGGTGGAACATAAATTGTAAGTAGCGAACAAAACGAACAAATCAAAACTTTTGTTCTTGTTCACAAGTTGAACTTGTGAACACAATTGAATAGGAAGTTATACTTCCAAGCGATAATAAGTAAAACTTAATGCTCAAGTGCGTTTACAAGTGCAACTTGTAAACGAGGGAAACGAATGGAAAAATTAAAAAGTCAGTGTTAGTCAGTGGCTGATAACTAAAAAGGAAAATAATGATACTTCAAACAAAAAGAGTGAAAGTAAGAAAACCGGATAAAATAGATATCGAAATGTATTTCAAACTCTGGAATTCACCGGAAGTGATGCAAAAAGTAGGTTTCCCGCAAGGTTTGAAAATTTCAAAAGAAAAAATTTCCGAGCAAATCAAAAATCAGGATAAAACCGAATATGATAAAACCCTGGTTGTTGTTGAAAAATCCAGCGATGAAGCAATTGGAGAATGCAAACTTGGCTTTCCGAACAAAGAAGGAATTTCCATAACTGATATAAAGCTTCTTCCAGAATTCCGGGGAAATGATTACGGAAAGGAGATCAAGAATGCACTCTGCTTGTATCTTTTCAGCAGAACTAACTGCAAGATAGTTGAAGCTTCTCCAAATGTGAATAATCTTGCTTCAATAAGAATGCAGGGAGCTTGTGAAAGGTTTTAACGCAAAGGGATTAAAGGCGATCTTGAACGATGCAATATCCACAAGTGCTAATAGACAATATGGTTATGATCATCGCTTTGATAAAGCACTCTATTTCGATGAAGATTTCATTAATAGAATGCTTGCTCATCAAGAGGAAGTTATGGAAGCCTGCTTCGATCACCTGGTTAAATTCTCCGGTCCGATATTCTTTAATAAATTCGGTGAAAAACCATTCAAACCTGTTCAGAAGAAAACGTGTCTGAAGCTTTCTAGAGAACAACAGAAATTGAACCAGTTCTATAGTGTTTCTATGAATAAATTGCATCAGAAATATATGCCCAGAACGGAGACGAGTTTTTCGATTATCGGATTTCCGGTTCCAGATATTGGAAAGCAATTTGAAGCTATTTTTGATGATACACTCGCACTTAATATGATCGACACCGAACATCATGAGCAGATCCAGCAATTTATTATTGATGAACTCGATAAAGCGGATTTTGTGCATGTGAAAGGGAAAAGCGGAAATAAAACTGACATTATGGTAAAGATGCAAAAACTTGTGGATCCTTTCAAACACACCAATTTTGAAAATTGCGGGGCAGATGTAAACATCCCAGTCGGTGAGGTATTCACTTCTCCATCTTTAAAGTCTACAAATGGTGTACTGCATGTGAAGGAAACATATCTTAAAAGTATGCGGTTTGAAAACTTAAAGATCACTTTTGAAGACGGTTATGTTAAAGAATATTCATGCAGCAATTTTAATGATGAAGAAGATAATAAAAGTTATATTCAGGAAAATATCCTGTTCCCACACGAAACACTTCCACTTGGCGAATTTGCAATTGGAACAAATACAATGGCGCACGTAATGTCGAAGAAATATAATATTCTTCCCATAATGCCGGTTCTTATTGTTGAGAAAATGGGACCGCATTTCGCCATTGGTGATACCTGTTTCAGTTGGGAAGAAGATTTCGCAGTTTTCAATCCGATCGATGGGAAAGAGATATCTGCCAGAGAAAATGAGCAAAGCGCAATGCGTAAAACTGATATTCAGAAGGCTTATACAAACTGTCATACCGATATTACTCTACCATACGAAGACCTTGATTTCATTACAGCAATTACTTCAGAAGGAGAGAAGATCGATATTATTAGAAATGGTAGATTTGTGATTCCCGGGACAGGAGAATTGAATGATCCTTTAAATAATTTTCAGATTGATAATCAATAAGTCTTGACATTTGATTTGAAATTTTTTTTAAGTAAAACATTATTTTATAATAAAAAAGGAGGTATTTATGAAAATCGGAAAATTATTAATTGTTTTGATGTTTATCGGAACAATGTTTTTCCTGAGTAGTTGCGAAGAAACCACAGAACCGGAAGAATCCGCAACATTAATTGTCGATAGCACACCGCAGGGTGCGACGATCATTCTGGATGGTGAACCGGTAAGAGCGGTTACTCCGGCAACCCTGGAGATCGAACCGGGTTATCATGAATTGAGATTGGAACTCGAAGATTATTATTATTATTATGAGACATTTAATGTAAGTGATGGAGCTATCTACGAAATTAATGCTTTGATGAATGATTATGAGACATATGCTGGTTTAATCTTGGATACGTGTCCAATGGGTGCGTATGTTTACCTGAACGGAACAAATTTAGATATAACAACACCCTGTTATATCAGTGAATCTTCTGGAATTATCGGACCTGGAAATCACAATATTCGTCTTTATTTACAGGGTTATAACGAAATAAATGTAGATTTCTTATATGAACAGGGATATTTGCATGTATTAAGTGAAGCCTTTACACTACCAGTGCCACCCTACCCGGTGTTCAATATCTCTCAACCGCTTAATGGACAAACCTTTACCGATAATGTGATCAGCCTTCAAGCTTCTGTAGAATTGAGTAATGGTTCATCTTATACAGGCAATTATGCTATTTTGACTTTGAATGGTAATGATTATGTAGTATCTGTAAATGGAGGTGCTATTTATCATACACTATCCATTATATACGGAGATAATACAATTAGCTTAAGAGCCAACAGCCCGGATGGTAATACTGGTGTAAGTGATATTATCACTGTTTACGGAAATTTTGACGCACCTGAGATAGAAGTGGTACTCACTTGGAACACTCCCACCTCAGACATTGACCTGCATGCCTGGAATCCTTTTGGAGAACATTGTTATTATTCGAATATGGTCATCTCAGATGGTTCGCTCGATATTGATGATGTAGATGGATGGGGCCCGGAAACATTTGCTGTACAAACTGCCAACGTAGGTATTTATGAAATCCAGATAAATTGCTACTCACTACATTTGGATGAATTCTCTGACGCTACTGTACAGGTTTTTTTCGACGGAGTATTAGAAGATACTTTCG
>JACNIV010000337.1 GCA_014382915.1 Candidatus Cloacimonadota bacterium
ACAATATAGGGTCCAACAACACTATAAATCATTGTTTGAAGTTGAGGTTTTAAGCCTGATTGAAACTCAATTGAGCCATATCCATTGGGTTCGCTAAAATCAAGAGATTTTTCGTAGCTGCTGATTGGACTCCATTCTCTATTTTCATACATAGCACCTGTTGTCATTGTCTCTGTTGCAGTAACTCCAAAACTAATACCAGCTTGAACTGATGCATCGGCATACGCATCTACACTAATTGTTGGATGAATTGTTACGGGTAATAAGCCGATTGTAAAAGTTATTACAGGAAAATTAAAAGTAAAAAGATTAATTTCATTTTGAGAATTATATTCAATACTACTTTCAAAGGTTAGATCTTTTTCAAAAGTGTTTACTAATTGAATATCGAATTCATCTAATTGCCAATTACTAATATCAACATTCATCAACATTTCAGCTGTAAAATTTAATGTTCCTACAATTGTGATCTGGTCATCTGTCGTATTAGAATTTCCATCTGCATCGTAAATTATACCATCGATTTCTAAAGTGAATAAATCATCACGAGAATTTGAAATTAATTGAACTCCATCAGCATAAGTTGCATTTTCTATTCTTGAGGGTAAAAAAGTATAACTTGCTGATAAAGCACCTTGCTGTAATGCCTCATCTAAAGAAGCATTTTCGGTTGTTACGGTAATTGTATTAGAATTTTCTTGAACATTTGTAACTTTTTTTAGAAAACCATTTGGCATTAAATCGGTAATTCCACTTACGAGAATGTCACCTTCTTCAATATCATCAGTCGTAGAAGTCTTAGAGAATGTAAAAGTGTTTCCATCTGGTGATACAGATTGTAGATCTTCGTTTACTTGCGTTTCTTCAAGAACTACAGTCTCGTCAGAGAGAACAACTTCACCTGGTTCTGGATCGTTTTCAGTTGGACTTTTATCATCACAACCAAATGCAATTAAAATAATTGCAAACAAAATTAAAACTCTAAATTTTTTCATTTCCTTTTCCTCCATTTTATTTTTTTGATGCACTTAACATATGCATGCCACGTCAATTTTTTTATTGTACATAACTAACCTATAGTTACAGTAATTTTGTTGTATAATAACTTTTTTAGTAGTTATTGTACAACTAGTCAATCTTCCATATCTATACTATCTAAAGGACTCTTGATTTTGTTCATTCCAATAGAAGTTACATGAGTATAAATTTCAGTTGTTTTCGAACTTTTATGCCCTAAAATCTTTTGAATATATCTCAAGTCTTCTCCCTGCTCCAAAAGATGTGTTGCAAAACTATGCCGTAAGCTATGTACTGATACTTTTTTGTCAATAATTGTTTTTTCTAGAGCTTTGTAAAATATCTCCTGTACACTTCTTTTACTGTATTGCCCGCCATTAACTCCTTCAAACAGCCAAATCTTAGGTTTGAATTCCTTAAAATATTTTCTCAATAATACGAGCAATTCTATTGATAGGATTGTTGTTCTATCTTTCTTACCCTTCCCACCCCGAATATAGATCAATTTTCTATCCGAATCAATATCTGCGATTTTAAGGTTAACTGCCTCGCTTAATCTCAATCCGGCAGAATAGATCGTTGATAAGATTGCTCTGTGTTTCATATTATTAGTGCAGTCAATTATCTGTTTCACTTCCCGTTTACTAAGCACAATAGGCAGTTTCTGTTCTTTGCTTTTAGGAATCTCAAAATAATATTTCTTCGTTTCTCTTCTCAATATCTTTTCAAAATAAAATTTGATAGCACTGATCACCTGTTTCTGAAGAGAAAAAGATATTTTCTTTTCATTCAATAGGAACAACATATATTCTTTCACATCCTCATCGGTTAGTTCGGACGGATCTTTTTTAGAATAATAATTGAAAAATCTAATGATCTGTTCTTTGTAAACTACAATGGTATTTTCACTATATCTCTTCAAAATTAGTTGATCACTATAATCTTTTAATGCTTTCTCAAAGGGAGACATTTTCTTCATTTCTGTTTGTGGTTTGGAAGGGAATAGCTTTAGGAATTGTTCCAAGCACTTTTTGGTTTGCGGCATAACCCAGCTTTGCTGAGGTCCGCTAAAATAACAACCCTGAATTGTAATACCATGAGTTTTATTAAATTCAAAAGAAAGTACATCAATTTTGTATCTGTTTTTTGAAATCGGTGTTAAACAATAATCATCAGTTTTTATCTTATCCATACCTTGCACCATTTACCCTTTACCAAACACCTCTAACCCAACACCTTACACCTCTTATACATCCAAACTATCTAATGGACTTTGAATTGCACTCAAGTCTCTTTTGCTTACTCTCAAATATTTCATTGTAGTCTTAGAATGTTTATGCCCCAGCATCTGCTGAATATATCGGACATCAACTCCTTTTTCCAATAAATGAACAGCAAAAGAATTTTTTAAGATGGAAAGCGTTGCAGGCTTGGTTATTCCACTTTTATCTACTGCAGTTTTAAAAGCTTTCTGAATATTTCTCTTCGAATACTGCATCCCGGGTTTGTTTTCAAACAACCATTCCTGAGGTTTATATTTTTTGAAATATTCTCTCAGCAAATTTAGAATTTTCTCCGATAGAATTACGAATCTGTCTTTCTCTCCTTTTGCACTACTTACAAAAATTTTCATTTTATTAGAATCAATATCTTTTATCTTTAAATAAGTTATCTCACTGGGAGATAGACCTGCTGAGTATATAAGAAATATCATACATTTATCTCTTAAATTATTAATATTCTTTAGGATTTTACTAACTTCCTGCTCATTCAAAATTTTAGGAATCGTTTTAGCTTTACGGGGTCGTGGAATGAAAAAGTCATCAATAGTTCTATTTATTACTTCATTATAATAAAATTTAATTGCATTTATCGCATTGTTTTGTGATGAAGTAGAATACTTTTTTTCTTCAACCAAAAAGAGAATGTATTGCCTGATCTCATCAAAAGTGATCTCTTCCGGTTTTGTATTTTTAAAGTATCTTAACAACTGCTGGAAATGAAGTCGATATGTTTTGATCGTTGGCTCACTATAGTTCTTTAATTTTAGAGTTTCAATGTATTCCGCTGGTAATTTAATTTTCTTCTCTATTTTGCTTTCAGAAGTGTTTTCTATAAATTCCAGTTTCCCATGAAATTTTTCATTCAATTCTTTTAAATAATTTGCTTGATAAGGAATATGCCAGAATTTGTTAGAAGCAGACCATTTTCGCCCTTTAATTTGCTTAACTAATGTTATGACATCTTCATTATAATCGAATAGTAAAGCAATTCGTCTCTCATTTCTTATCGTGCAAATTCCGGTTTTGATAAGCATTTAAAATCCTTGTTAATATTTCACAAACGAAACTGCTTTCGTGAGTTATTTCTGTCAAAGAAAAATTATTTAACACTCCCGGAAACCCACGAATTAATTCGTGGGATTAAACGAACAACAACCCGGTGGGTTGGCAACCAACCTGCAAAAATCAGACTCTTCCGTCTTCGCTCTGGATACGGAGCTACGCCGGACACGGTCGTCGAATGCCATTGAGAGCATTTCTCAGAGAGACAGCCTTTTCTTGTTCCCACAACACCATGCGGTTTCTCATGCTTGTCAGCCTTGGGCTGATTCCCGTTTAACTAAAAGGGAATAGCACCTGTCTAGGCGTATCCGGCAGTTGCCGGAGAAGACTGAAGGGATTCTACTGACTGGTGTGATTTTATAATTCCATTATCATGATCGGGACGATCATTCTTACCTATTTCATTCAATAAGGTCCCCGATTTAATCGGGGATTGAACGAACTTTATTGTAACGAGAGAAAAAACCGATTCAACCAGTTCCACCGATTCAACTAATTCTCCCATTCCAAAAAGTTTATTGCCTAATTTCTTACCATTTCCTTAAGTTGACATCGATCAAACCCGATGGGAGGAGATATGAAAAAAGTTTTACTTTTTACTTTTATATTTTTCGTAGTTTCATGTATATTCGCAGAACATAAAATCCAAATGCCGGATTTCAAATACATCGTTCAAAAGCAGATAGAAGCAGCCGAAATGAAGGCGCAAACTTACGCAAAGTGGATGGATGGTATGCGTGAAGATACTCGCGAAATGGATAATTACGATGTGCGTTATTATTTTATCGATATCGATATTAACTTCGATACACAGTATGTAGAAGGCTCTGTAGAGTCCCATCTTGAGATCATGGAAAACGCCACTTCGGAGATCTGCTTTCATTTTACCACCGATCTGGATGTGGATGATATCCTGATGAATGGTCAAAGCCTTATTTTTACTCATGCGGACGATCTCATAGATATCGATCTGGGATACACATACCAGGCAGGTGATATTATCGAACTGGTCGTGCAATATTCCGGTTACCCGCAAAACAGGTTGAACGATGGTATGAAATTCCAGGAACACAATGGCGTACCTATTGTATTTACCATGGTGTCTCCCAAAGGAGCACGTAAATGGTGGCCCTGTAAAGACACACCTGCCGATAAACCCGATTCTCTCGATATCTGGATCACATATCCTTCCCAATATATCAGTGCTTCCAACGGAACTTTGCAGGAAGTGGTGAATAACGGCAATGGTACCAGCACCAGTAAATGGCACGAAGCCTTTCCTATCTGTACATACCTTACGTCTTTTGCTATTACCAATTACCAGATGTACTCTTTTGTATGGGAATATGAAGGCACCCAGATGATGGTGGATAATTACATTTATCCCGAACAATATGCCATCAGTGTTTCTCTTTATGAATTGTGTGAAGATATGCTCACGTTCTATTCCTATATTTACGGTGAATATCCCTTCATAACAGAAAAATACGGTCATGCCACCTGTACCAATCTGGGAGCGCTGGCTATGGAACATCAGACTTGTACCTCATTCGATTCAGGTTACATTAGCGATCCTGCAGCAGAATATACCGTAGCTCATGAACTGGGACATTCCTGGGCGGGAGATTGCCTGAGCATCGGTTCCTGGAGTCATGTGTGGCTTAAGGAAGGCTTTGCTTCCTATAGTGAAGCCCTGTGGGCAGAACATCTTTACGGCATGGAAGCTCTGTATGAATATATGCTGGCCGAAGACTCCGGGTCCCAACTGGATGAATGTCTGTACCGTGATGAAACACTGGGAGCCAATCATATCTTTAATACTGTTGTTTACAGGAAGGGTTCGTGGACTCTTCACATGCTGCGAGGTGTGATCGGGGATGAAGATTTTTTCCAGATGCTCACCGAATTCATGCAGGATCCCGACTTGAAATATGGAAATATGCTGACCGAGGATCTGGAGAATTCCACGGAAAACGTTACAGGTTACGAAATGGACTGGTTCTTTGATGAGTGGTTCTGGAATTATGGACGACCAAGATATAAATTTGTTACCTATACTTCCGATGTTTATGATTCCCTCAAAGTCACTTTATATTCAGAAGGCAGCCAGGGTGATCCATTTTCGATGTTCGTTCCTTGTATTGTAAACGGAGAAACAGACAGGATCTGGGCAGATGACGGATTTAATTATGAAACCATTTTCATGGAAGGTGAACTTGATTCCCTGGTTTTTGATTATGATAACTGGGTGCTGGATTACGGATATACTGAGAAGATCCCACACCTGGATGAGGTGAGCATGAACCGCGATGGAGCGGCAGTAATTACCTGGGAAGAGTTCTTCGATCCGGCTGTGGAGGGATTCAATGTTTACCGTAAAGAAGCAGGTGGGGAATATGTGCAATTGAACACTTCGGCTGTAACCGGTACTGCCTATTTTGATGAGGATGTCATTCCTGGAGAGCAGTATTATTACAAAATTGCTGCTGTGTTTGATAGTGATGGAAATTACCTGAGTAAGTTCTCCAATGAGATATCTGTTATACCTGTAGATTTTACCCTCGATCAGGGTATTCTGCTGGTGGACGGCACCTGGGATTATGCTGCCGCTTCACCTTTTCCCACAGATGAAGAAGTAGATGAATATTACGATCAGCTTCTGCAGGGATATGCTTTTACCAACTGGGATGTGAACGAAAACGGACTGCCGCCTTTAGAGGAAATTGCGCAGTATTCCAGTATTATCTGGCATACGGATGATATGGTGAACCATCCATTTAATGCCGATGTATATAATGTAAAAAGCTATCTTTTGGCAGGTGGAAATCTTTTGATCTCTGCCTGGAAATTACTTTTTAATCTTCCGCAAAATTTTTCTATTTACTACCTGAATTTTACTGATCCGTATACTAACGTAGAAACGGATTTTGCTGGAGCTTTCGGGCAGATGGGCTTTCCTGATATTGCAGTAGATACCGATAAGATACCATTGTCGGTCTGGGGAGATAATTTGCAATATGTTAATAAATTCATTCCCGGAGCAAGTGCAGAACCCGTTTTCCTGTTTGATTCTGTTGTAAATGACCCCGAATGGGAAAATGCTGTTTGCGGACAGAAATATGAAGCTGAATACAATGTTTATGTGTTTGGTTTTCCTCTGTATTATATGCAGCAACCACAAGCCCGGCAGATTGTTAATATGATTTTACAGGATTTCGGAGAATCAACAAGCGTTGAAGAAAATTTTATTCAAACAAACAATATTTCATTACATAATTACCCGAATCCTTTTAATCCTGAAACAATTATCTCATTTAATCTCACCGCAGAGGACGCTGAGTACGCAGAGTTAATAATCTATAATCTGAAAGGGCAGAAAGTAAGAACATTGAATATTGAAAATTGTAAATTGAATATTGGGAAAGCAGTCTGGAACGGAACTGATGAATCTGACAATCAAGTGAGTTCTGGTATTTATTTTTACCAGTTTCAGGTAAATGGCAAATCAATGGTCAGCAAAAAGATGTTATTGTTGAAATAGAATACAGACTGCGTTCTCATCACAAATGCAATAATGAAACCAGCCGGAGGCTGATATTAATTTTCAATTTCTTAATTTTGAATTTTCAATTAAAAATGGTACCCCCGGCGCGAGTCGAACGCACGACCTTTTCCTTAGGAGGGAACTGCTCTATCCTGCTGAGCTACGGGGGCACTCTATAATCCTGTTAAATAGGAAAATTTTTCTTCGCTTTTGATGTCAAGAAAATGATTAAATTGACAAAAAATCCTCTAAATATAAGAAACTTATCATAGTAAAATGGAGTTGAAATATGTTAGATTTAATTAAGATCAGAAAAGACCTGCACAAGATTCCAGAATTGGCTTTTGAAGAATTTAAAACACAAGAATATTTATTAAATATTTTGAAAGCATTCAAAGATATCGAGATACACACATTCGATTTTCCCGGTATCTTAGTAGAATATTCACATGGAGATGGAGATTATAAACTATTTCGTTCTGATATGGATGCACTTCCCATCACAGAAGAAACAGATTGTGATTTTAAATCTGCTCACCAAGGGAAAATGCATGCCTGTGGACACGATATGCACATGACCATTCTCCTCGGATTGATCGATAAGGTGATCAGTGAGAAAATCGCAAAAAACATTCTTTTTCTTTTCCAACCAGCCGAGGAAGGAAAAGGAGGAGCAAAACGCATTCTGGAAACTGGTGTTCTTGATAAATATAATATATCTGCAGCTTACGCTTTGCACGTCATAGGAGGTATTCCTGTTGGTACAATTTCGACCAGACCGGGAATCTTTTTTGCCAATACAGAAGAAGTAGATGTGATCTTCAAAGGAAGAAGTGCCCACGTTGCTCTGGCAGAAAAAGGTAAAGACGCACTGGAAGCCGGGGTTGAGTTTTACCGGTTAGTTAATGAAAGAGTAAAAGAGAAATTTAATAATTCAAAAGAGATCCTCTGCAAATTCGGAAAAATGAACGCAGGAAATGTTCGAAATGCAATTGCCGCAGACTGCAGACTTGAGGGAACAATCCGAGCATTTTCTGTAGAAGACCATGATCTATTAAAAGAAATTGTAAAAAATTCTGTAAAAGAAATTTCCAGAAAATTCAATATAAATGGGAAATGTGAATATTCCAGTTATTACAAAGCACTTATAAATGATAAAAAACTCTATAAAGAATTTGTTAATAAAATCAGCGATTCGAAGTACACATTCCGGGAAGCCGATAGGTTGATAGGAGGGGAGGACTTTGGTTTTTTCGCAGAAAAATATACAGGTCTTTTCTTCTGTCTGGGAGCGAATCAAGGTGAAGAACAGGATCTGCATTCTTCCAGATTTTTGCCTAATGAAAAGGCAATCGAAGTGGGAATTGAAGTTTTTCTGAAATTAATAAGATAAGTTCTTTTAAAATGAAAAAGGTTAACACGCAAAAAAGCTCATTAACCAATTAAAAAACTTATAATTCTAAATTTATCTAAGTGTCATAGATCATCATCATCCAGGTCAATATCCCCGATGTCGTCTTCCTCTTCATCATCACGCATCCAATCGGGGCAGAAGGCAACATTTTCTGTCTTATCCCAGCCATCCACGTTCTTCAATCCGAACCTTTCCAGAATATCTGTTTCCCAAAGTGAGTAGCGCACTTTATCATCTACCACTTCATACACTAAAACAGGTTTATGATAGTTTCTTAAACTGAAGTCACTATCGCTCAGTTCAAAGAATTCTTTAATTCTCTTCAGATCTCTTTCGGCAATCATCATAATCGGCCTCCGGATTTTTAATCAGAAATCATTGACCTTTTTCTTTATCCCAATTTCCTCGTTCACAAATGCAGGGCAGGAAAGAAATGTCAAATAAAATAGGAAAAATTTTAAGAAGCATTCCGGGAATTCTGTGGTTTATGTTATTATCATCAGAAGCTTTGGGATTTGAACCGGATTTCGAAGATTTTTCCTCAGGCTATCAATTTGAACTTTATCATTCCTGGTTGGAAAAGGGTAATTTCAAGATAGATTTTCCTGCTGGATTTACATCTGCTAAAGTGGTGAAAACGTTTCTGGATACTAGCGGGAAAGAAGTGATAGTAGAATATGACTGGCAGGATTGGAAGATATATGATCAGCGGGAAGTATTACCCTATTTTTTTTATGTGGATGAATCGGTGAATATCACACTCTATCTCACTTATCTGGAAGCGTTCGTATATCGCCTGAATGCTGCAGATAAAGAATATCTGTTTGATTTTGTTGATTTGGAAAGTATTGAGATTCACTATGCGGACAAATCGGGCAAAGAAGCACTCTCACAACTCTGGAATGATTTTTCTTCCAAGAGGATTAAAGTAGAGCCGATTGAACTTTTTTTGGAAAACGATAAACTCGGATTCAAGATCAGATTGCATAGTGCAGATGAATTGGATATTCTATTTCCAGAAAATTCAGAATTAATAACTATGCTCGATAAAATAAAACTTAAAGAATTAGAAAAATCCAGACCTGTGTCTTATTATAAAGCTCGTGAACCTGCTGTAAAAGAGCAAATACTTCCTACACTGGAAGATCTGTCTCTATCAGAGTATATCAAAAACTATATCCAAATACCACCCATTCGAGAACTGCTGCACAACAAGATCGGTAACGTACAGGAATTCTTAAGATCAGAATTTCCACACCATCAAATAGACCACAAAGAAACAGATTATTCGTTGAAGGCAGAACCTTATGATCGGAACTTCTACGGTGATTTAAATCTGAGAGTTGAACAAAGGACCGACGGTATCAATATTCTTACAATGAACGATTTCCAATGTTCCGGGAAGGAGATTATATTCAAAAATGGGGAACAAATAGTTCTTTCCCGGCTTACAGATCATGAATTCGAGCAGACCGCACAATTTATTCCTCAGCTTCTTTATGAGCACCGAGCTCTGGGTTCCAAATTGCTGAACTTCCTGCTTATACATGATGACATCCCTACTACTTTAGTGGTTTACGGTGATGAGCGTGAATTGTATGAGATCGATTCCTATGCCGATCTATTGCTGCTTTTAAACGAATACTGGCACGACAGGATTGTATATTTCAGCCTCAAAGAGGTGAATAAAATTGACGGCTTTATCGAGTTCAAAGGATTCCTGATAGCAGCTATTCCCGGAAAAGAAAGCTGCGATATGGCTGAGATCCTCTTTCACCTCGATAAGGATTTCAAAATAGATCTGATAATGATGATACTGCATCCGGAAAATAAATCGTAATGGAGATGGAATGAAGATATTTGAAACTCACGCCCATCTGGATTTTTCTCAATATAATAAAGATAGAGAACAGGTTTTACAAAACTGCTTTAAAAATGGAGTAGAATACATCATCAATGTAGGAGTAGAGCAGAAAACCTGCCGGCAGAGTATTGCGCTGGCAGAAAAATATGAACAAATTTTTGCAGCAGTAGGATTTCATCCTCATGACGCCAAAAAATATGATAGTAATTTCTTGTTGAAAATAGCCCGACATCCCAAAGTAGTTGCTATCGGAGAGATCGGGCTCGATTTTTATCGTGATCTTTCTCCGCGCGATATTCAGAGAAATGTGTTCGAAGAACAGGTCAAAATTGCCCTGGAATTGGAATTACCAATTATAGTTCATGACAGAGAAGCTCACGATGATTGTTTCGATATCCTTTCCAGATATAATCCGGAAAAAGTGGTGTTTCACTGCTTTTCGGGAGATGAGATCTTTGCCGAAAAAGTTGTAGAAAAAGGCTGGTATATATCTTTCACCGGCTCTATAACATATAGAAATTATAATCTGGAAAACGTAATTCGCCTGGTTCCACCCGACAGGTTCTTTATCGAAACAGATTCTCCCTATTTGACTCCTGTTCCCATGCGTGGAAAGCGAAACTCTCCATTATTTCTTCGTTATGTGATAGAGAAAATAGCCGATATTCGTGGTATTTCTCCCAGACAGGTGGCAGAAATAACCTATTGCAATGCCTGCAATTTCTTCTTGGTGGGAAAGAAAAATAGTTAGTCTTAAAAAAAGCTTGAAAGAAAAGGTCGGGTAAATAACTTTGCACCAAATTTTTTTAAATGGAGGGAAGAATGGCTGTTATCATTAACGAAGAAACCTGCA
>JACNIV010000338.1 GCA_014382915.1 Candidatus Cloacimonadota bacterium
TTTTGAAATTTTAACGAAAATGATCTTACTGAAAGGATTTTTCTCGCCGGTGAAATTGAAAAATCCCATGAACAATGGTACTTTGGAAAGTAGATTTTCCATTTGCTGGGTATCGATAATAGTAGATTCCTGGATACCATATTCAATGAAAACTTCGGTTACATCCTGCATGATCTGTTCATCTTTCACGATCAATATCATCAACTTATCATGTCCTTTTCGGGAGATTGCTTTATCTTCAGAATCGGCATTACGCAGGAATTCCTCATACAAGCCGATTTTAGTGGTGGTGCCCAGCATGTCCTCGATAACTCCGGGTTCCTTGAAAATGTGCGACACTATTGCTAATAATTTCAGATGTTCACTGCGTTTGTCAACTGGTCCGATGATCGTTACAAAAATGTGTGATTTTTTCTTATCAATGGAATCGAAATGAATACCCTTTTTACTCACAGCAATAGCTACTATGAACTTATTAAGCCCTTCAAGTTGGCAATGTGGAATGGCAATACCTTTGCTGAAACCTGTGCTGCCCATCTCTTCACGTGCATTCAGTGCTGCGAAAATCTGTTCTTCCTCGATATTACGGAATTCACGACTGCGTTTCATTAATTCTGCCAGTTTATGGAGAGTATCTTTTTTATCGGTGGCTTTTAAATCAATTTCGCAACATTCCAGTTTCACTACTTCCGAAATACTCATGATCATCTCCTTTTCAGGTTCTTCTTGATGGCAAATTTGGAAAGTGGCGGACCTATTATTTCATTAATAAATACTGACATTAACACAATATTAATCATTTTACCTATTTCGTTTTTAATTTGAGGAGATGCATTTGCAATAAAGGGTGAACCCTGAATGAACAGAACCAATCCAATAGCTACTCCTGCTTGCGGTAACAGGCTTAATCCCAGATAATTCCTAATATTCTTCTGAACTTTAAGACCTGCACAGGCAAAATATATCCCGAAATATTTACCAATACTGCGTAAAATAATGAACACACATCCTGCCAAAAGAATACCTGGTTCTTTAAAAACAGTTATACTCATTTCTGTTCCGGCTATAGCAAAAAAGACTGCATAAAGAGGTGGTGTAAGTGGTTCCAATGCAAAAAGGATTCTGACATTTTTTTTACTTAAGTTCATCATCATCATTCCCAGCGCCATATTGGCAATTAGTGGAGAAAGATTCAAGCTTATGGAAATTGAAGTAGAAAGAAAAATAAAACCCAGAGATAGTATCTTGATTTCATTCAGGTTACGCTTTTTAAAAGTTGCAAAATGGATCGCTAAACCAAAAGCTACTCCTATAAGTAATGAGATGATGATCTCTTTCATGGCATGTGTAAAGATATGGGAAAGGTGGAGCTGGGTATTTCCCAGAACGGAAGTAGTAAAAGCAAATGCCAGGGAAAACAGGATAACTGTTCCTGCGTCATCCAGTGCAACTATTCCATAAAGATAATCAACAAATTTACCTTTTGCTTTCAATTTCTCTACAATAACAACTGTAGCGGCCGGAGCTGTGGCAGCAGAGATGGCACCCAGCAAAAAGGAAACGTAATTCGAAAGCCCAAGCAGAAGCAACCCGGCTGATACCAATATAAAGGTTAGTAGCATTTGCGCGAGAGTGAGAATGATGATCTTTTTACCGTATAATTTCAGTTTGTGAAAAGAGAACTCTCCGCCGATTATCACGGCAATAAAGGAAAGTGTTACCTCGGAAAGTACATAAAGCATTTCCATGTTCTCTTGCCGTATCATTTTCAGTCCGGAAGTACCAATTAATACTCCAGCCAGAATATAACCGGTTATGGCAGGTAATTTGATCTTCTCGGAAAACTGTCCCAGAAGATATCCCACCAGAAGCAGTAAGCCTACACTGAAGATAATATGATGAGCAAAATAATAACGAATAAGTTCTAATATCTTTATCATTTTTCTTTACCTGCCAGGAAGATAAATCTGCTTTCTGTTATAATGTCAAGCAGATAAAACATTTCAAAAAGAAATGAAAAAAACAGGTTAAAAATGATATTATCTAGGTTTGCCGAAAGCTAAAATTAATCTTGACATTATAAGCTGATAAACGGGATTTAGCACAGTGTGCGCCCGTGGCTCAATTGGATAGAGCATCTGACTACGGATCAGAAGGTTTGGGGTTCGAATCCCTTCGGGCGTGCCATTTTTTTATTTGCTCACGGATTTATACGGATCTAACGGATTCATTTTTGCTTATTTAAAAAGATGGATGAGAACCCCTCTTCTTGCACGAAGTTTGTTTGTGAACTTGGTGTACAATTTGAGTAGGGAGCGTATATTAACCCATCTTTATTATTTTGATTTAGTTATAGCATTCTCTAAAAACATATTGACTTAAATATTTAACTTCTTTTTTTGATAAAGTAAGAAAAGAAACAAAAGGTTCTGTAATGAAAAAAGATGAACTGAAAAATATACCAGGCGTCGATAAACTGCTGAATTTACCGGAGATAAAAAAAGAAATAGAAATTAATGGCGTAGAACTGGTAAAATATGCTATTCGTCAAACGCTGAAAAACGAACGGGAAAATATTCAGAATAACAAAAAAGCTTCCTCTCTTGATAAATTAATTCTTTATATTCGCCATATTATCCAATCCATTGCAGCAACATCCTTAAAACCAATGGTGAATGCCACAGGAATTATATTACATACAAATCTTGCCAGGGCTCCTCTCGGACAGAATGTATTAAAAGAACTGGAACCGATCATTACGGGCTATTCCAACCTGGAATTCGATCTTGAGAAAGGCAAACGTGGACAGAGGAATACGCATATTTCTCAATTGCTTAAATTTGTTATGCAGGCAGAAGATGCAATAGTAGTAAATAACAATGCAGCTGCCGTGATGTTATGCTTGAAGACCTTTGCTGCCAGAAAGGAAGTGATAATTTCACGAAGTGAACTGATCGAGATAGGTGGTTCTTTTCGCATTCCGGAGATAATGCATGCCAGCGGAGCGAAAATGGTGGAAGTAGGAACCACGAACCGTACTCATCTATCTGATTATGAAAATGCGATCACACCCAGAACAAAGGTGATCCTGAAAGCACATAAATCAAATTATTTTATCGGTGGATTCACGGAAGATGTTGAAATAGAAGAACTGGTGAAGTTGGCAAAAAAGCAACACCTTTTGTTTATTTATGATATGGGTTCGGGTTTACTTAGAAAGCCGGCAGGTCTTCCCCTGGAAAATGAACCGGATGTACGAAGTTCTCTGCATGCCGGAATCGATCTGGTTACATTCAGCGGTGATAAACTTCTTGGTGGTCCCCAGGCTGGTATTATTGCCGGCAGAAAAGAACTTATTTCCAAACTGGCAAAAGCTCCCATGATGAGAGCATTACGGGTGGGGAAGCTTACTATTGCTGCTCTTATCACAGTTTTGAGATATTATCTTAAAGACGAAGACCTGCTGACGAAAATACCTATTTTCATGATGTTGAACAGGGACGATTCAGAAAGAACAAGACTGGCGAACCTCCTAAAAAAAGAACTGAATAAGTTTGATATAGAATGTAAAATAATCGACAGTCCTGCCCGGACGGGTGGTGGAACACTCCCTCAGCTTCAATTGAAAAGTAAAGCTGTAATGCTGGTTTCCGCTGATAAGAAATTTGCAAAAAGGATCTTTTCCGGACTTCTGAAACTTGATCGTCCCATTCTGGGA
This sequence comes from Candidatus Cloacimonadota bacterium, assembly GCA_014382915.1. Lineage (GTDB taxonomy): Bacteria > Cloacimonadota > Cloacimonadia > Cloacimonadales > TCS61 > JACNIV01. Next base: position 3,719 of record JACNIV010000338.1, read on the forward strand.
ATCTTACGTGAAGGCAATCTGCTGTTCGATGTGCAGAGCATTTTTGAAAAAGATATCCCATTTATCGCAAAAGCAGTAAATTCAATTATAAATCATAAAATCAAATAATTGCTGATTTATAATAATTTTAAATAAAAGGAGTCATTATGAAAGAGAAATTAATTTGTTTTATTGTGTTAATGTTCTTGAGTTTTAATTTATTTTGTGTTTCAAGCAGGAAACTATTGAAACAGGAATTAGCAAGAAACGAATATCAGGTAAAGGTGTTAAAGAAAAGTTGCGAAAGACAGAAACTGGAATCTACTCTCACAAAAAAAGCTGACGGGCTTTATGCTGAATATCAAGAACTTAAAGAAAGGAATAAGGAAAAAAGGCTGCATATAAACATCGATAAAGCTTTCATCCTATATCGGCTGGCTCTCAGTTTAAATGATCTGGAACAAAGCAAAAAGCAGCATGAGAGACAGGTTGAATCTCTTCAACTTACCAGGAAACAGCTTGAATATCTCAAAGAAGAATTAAAGGAATTGAAATTGGAGCTTCAAAAATGAAAAAAAAAATATACAAGCTAATATTTTTATTATTGTTTCTAACCTTTAATGTGTACTGTTGGTCAGAAGAATTCACGATAGGAAAACTTGATGAGTTTAAAGCAGAACTCACAAAAACTTACCAGGAATATCTGGAAGCTGGAATTGCCCGTGAAGTTGATCTCTATCCGATAGTACTCGCAAGGATTGAAATGGCGATCGAACTTTATTCCGATAACCTTTATAGCCAGGAAGCTGAAGAAGAATTTGAAATGCTCCAGCTATTAACAGAAGCTGCGAAGATTCAAATGGTAGCAGCAAGAAATTATGCAGTTAACCTGGAAGTGCAGGAAGAAGGTGAAGCAATCCTTCGAGAAATAAATGAGATGAGAGAAGAAATAAACAAGATTAAGCAGAGACTGGCAAACGAAAAAGCGATCCGTATTCAAAAAGAACTTAAAGAGAAAAAAGCAGAAGCTGAACGTAGATTCTACAAACTTCAGAATGACCTTATAAATGTGAAAAGAGATGCTCGCGGAACTATTATATCCATGTCTGATATCCTTTTTGATGTCGGTAAAGCCACCCTTTCCTGTGAGCTAAAAATCAGTCTGGCAAAAGTAGCAGGTATACTGCTTGTGTATCGAGATTCACGAATAATTATTGAAGGACATACAGATAATACAGGTTCTGCTGAATTCAACCAAATATTATCGGAAGATAGAGCATATAACGTTAAGGAGTTCCTTATAGAACTTGGAGTTGATGAGAATAGACTTAGTTCTACCGGGTATGGTTTTAGAAAACCGATAGCAAGTAATAATACAAAAGAAGGAAGAAAACAAAATCGACGCGTAGATATAATCGTTTCGGATTTTTAATAATTTTATTGATTTTGGAGAATAACTATAATGAAACTAACAATTAGATTAAAAATGATCATTTTCTTCCTGCTGGTAATAGTATTAACAGGTTTAACAGCTACGCTTGTAGGAGTGCATCTGATCGGTGACAGGATTGTGAAACAAGCCCAGAAAAAAGTGAAATTAGACCTTAATACAGCAAGGGAAATTTATAATGAAAAAACCAGGGAAGTCGAAACTTCCATACGCCTGACAGCTTTGAGATTTTTTATTAAAAATGCCTTCATGAAACAGGATATCAAATCTTTAGAAAAAGAACTTAAGAAAATCAGCGAAGTAGAATCTTTGGATTTTCTTACTCTCACAGATAAGAATGGAACAGTTCTTCTGCGAGCAAATAACCCTGAATTCTTTGGTGATAGTCTGGCAGATGATGAAATTGTGGAGAAAGTAATAGATGAAGAAAAAACAGTAGCAGCAACCCAGATATTTTCTGAAAATGAATTATCTTTAGAAAACGAGGAACTTCCTAAGCAGGCTCGAATTGAATTAATTAAAACCCCTAAAGCAAGAAAAAGACTGGAGCAGGAGGAAACTTCAGGAATGATCATAAAGGCGGCAGCTCCCATTTTTGATTACGAAGGTAATTTAATCGGAGTACTATATGGTGGAGTTTTACTGAATAGAAATTTTGAAATCGTTGATAAAATTAAAGATATTGTGTATCGAAGAGAAACTTACAAAGGGAAAGATATTGGTACAGCAACCATTTTTCAGGATGATCTTCGCATATCAACCAATGTTGAAACAATTGATGGGGAAAGAGCAATTGGGACACAGGTTTCCGAAGAAGTTTACAATCAGGTACTGATCAAAGGAAATCCCTGGATTCATAGAGCTTTCGTTGTTAACAATTGGTACATTACTGCTTATGAACCAATAAAAAACATTAATGATGAGATTATTGGTATTTTGTATGTGGGAATTCTAGAAGAAGAATTTACAGATATGAAACGAGATACCTTGTTGACTTTTCTGTTGATTACATTTGCCGGTGTTATAGTATCTTTTTCAATTTCCTATTTTCTTGGGAATAGTATAATCAAACCGATAAAGCGTCTTGTTACTGCATCGCATAATCTGGCATCAGGAGATTTAAGCCATCGAGTTGAATGTAAATCCAAAGATGAATTTGCTGAATTGGGCAGTACATTTAATCTTATGGCAGATTCCATCAGGGAAAGAGACCAGAAATTACTAGAATATACACAACAGAAAATCATGGAATCAGAAAGACTGGCAATAGTTGGCCAATTGGCTGCAGGTGTGGCTCATGAAATTAATAATCCGCTCGGTAGCATTTTAATTTATAGCAGCCTGATCTTAGAGGATTTGCCTGAAGGCTCTCCTGAAAAAGAGAATCTGCAAAAAATTGTGGAGCAAACAACCAGGTGCAAGAAAATCGTAAGAGGACTACTCGATTTCTCCCGTCAAACAGAACCGGAGATGAAGCAGGATAATATTCATCATATTATTGAGGATGTGCTTTCGCTCGTAAAAAATCAATCCTTATTTCTGAATGTTAAGATTTCTAAAAAGTATGATCTGACTATTCCACATATCATGTTCGATAAAGCTAAGATTCAACAGGTATTTGTTAATATCCTGCTTAATGCAGTGGAATCAATGGAAGGTAAGGGAGAATTAACCATTGAAACCTGCTATTCTACTGATAAAAAATTTATAAATGTAAATTTTACAGATACCGGTTACGGCATTAGAAAAGAAAATATTAAGAAAATTTTTGATCCTTTTTTCTCGGCAAGCCACAAACCTCACAGCACAGGTCTGGGACTATCAATAAGTTATGGAATCATCAAAAAACACAAGGGGAATATATGTGTTGTGAGTGAAGTTGGAAAAGGTTCCACTTTTGTTATCAGTTTACCTATAGAGGAGCAAAATGGATAGACTAACCAATGTATTAGTTATTGACGATGATAAACATATACGTGATGCATGCCGTCAAATCCTTGTCAAAGACCATTATGACGTGACTGAAGCTGAAGATGGGCTTCAAGGTCTGGAGTTTCTGAAAAATAAGGTTTATGATATTGTTATCCTTGATTTGAAAATGCCGGGTATTAGTGGTATTAGTGTCTTGAAAAAGATAAAAGAGAATTATCCTGATACAGTTGTAATTGTTATTACCGGATATGCTACAGTTGAATCGGCAGTGGAAGCTATGAAAATTGGTGCTAATGATTTTCTTCCCAAACCTTTTACACCAGATGCATTAAGAGTAATTATAAAACGTATGGTTGAAAAAAGAACACTTTTAATAGAGAATATCTATCTTCGCGATCAGTTAGATTCATATATTGGAATGGATGAGTTCATCGGTGAAAGTAAACCAATGATAAAAATAAAAGAATTGATAAGAAGAGTAGGTCCATCTGATAGTACAGTTTTAATTTCAGGTGAGAGTGGAACAGGAAAAGAACTGGTTGCCAGAGCAATTCATCGAAACAGCTCACGAAAAAATAAACCTTTTGTAACTATAGATTGCGGAAGCCTGGTGGAAACCCTTTTTGAGAGTGAACTTTTTGGACACGTTAAGGGTTCATTCACAGGAGCAATTGCTTCCAAACATGGAAAATTTGAGTTGGCGAATACCGGAACTCTTTTTTTTGACGAAATTGGAAATATCGGTACGAATATTCAGGGGAAACTCCTGCGAGCAATTCAGGAAAGTGAAATTACGAAAGTTGGAAGTAACCAGACAGTAAAAATTGATGTTCGAATTATTTCAGCAACAAATATAGATCTTGTCGAAGGCATTAAAGAAGATACATTCCGTGAAGACCTGTTTTACAGGTTAGCTGTGATACCTATAGATTTACCCTCACTTCGTTTCCGAAAAGATGATATTCCTTCCCTGGTAAATTATTTTTTGAATAAATATAACCAAAAAAGAGGAAAAAAAATAAAATCAATTTCCCCAAAGGCTATGCAAGCTCTTATTGATTATGATTGGCCCGGAAATGTAAGGGAATTGCAAAATACAATCGAACGTTCAGTTGTACTTACTAAAAGTGATATTATAGAGCCAACAGATATTTTTCATTTTTCATTTGTTAGTTTAAAAAACTATTCCACTACTTTAGCTTCTGCTGAAAAAGAACACATAATAAAAATTTTAAGAGAATGTAATTGGAATAAAAGTAAAGCAGCAAATTTGCTCAAAATTGACCGTAAAACATTACGTCAGAAGATCGATAAATATAAATTAGAATCTGGAGATTAATTCCTCAGCATTGAGGATAAATTCCTCAGAAGTTAATAATAATTTAGTATTTACTTTCCCGAAATATTAATAAAAACAAACCGTATTTTACTATATTTTAAAAAGTTAGGGTACTTCCATTTTATCACTGGTTTTGTGGTATAGATATTGCCATATCTTTATAGCATGAAAACAGAAAATGATAAGATTTTAATAATTGATGATGAGCAATATATTTGCGATTCCTGTCGTCAGGTTTTCGTTAAAGACGGTTATCAGGTTGATATTGCTAATGATGGTATTACAGGATTAAGGAAAATCAAAGAATTAAAACCACACCTTGTTTTTGTGGATCTCAAAATGCCCGGAATGAGTGGAATGGAAGTTCTGGAAGAGATAAAAAAGATCGATCCCACGATCGTCTCAGTAGTCATAACCGGATATGCTACGATAGAATCAGCAGTGGAAGCAATGAAAAGGGAAGCATGCGATTTCTTACCTAAACCATTCAATCCTGATGAACTACGATTAGTTACCGGCAGAGCTTTGAAAAGACGGAAGTTAATTCTCGAAACAAATAGAATACGTGAAGAAAAAGATAGAATGAAAGAAAATTTCATCAGTATGGTCTCACATCAGCTTAGAACTCCGCTGGTTGCTGTTCAACAATATTTTGAAGTAATTCTCGGTGGTATGGTGGGTTCTGTTTCTGAAGAACAAAAAAATATGCTGAATCGCTCAAAAATCCGTATTGATGAATTGATTAGACTTATTAAAGAATGGCTCGACTTTGCCAAAATCGATGCAAATAAGCTGGTGTCTGAATTAAAGCCAACAGATTTAATTCCAATCCTATCCAGAATCCCGGATACTTTGCAATCATTAGCTAAACAAAATAATGTAAATGTAAAAATGGATATTCCGAAAAACCTGGCATTTATATCCGGCAATGTAAATACTCTGGAGCAGGTTTTTCTTAATTTAGTGGAAAATGGTATCAGGTATAATATAGATGGTGGGAACGTAACCATCGCAGCACAAATGGAAAACGGGTATGTAAAGGTGGAGATTTCGGATACCGGAATTGGAATTTCTCAACATGAATTGCCATTTATATTTGATCAATTCTATCAGGTAAATCCAGGTAATAGAACAGATGGGACTGGTTTGGGTTTATGTATAGTAAAGAGAGTTATTGATGCTCATTCAGGAGAAATAAAAGTAACAAGTGAACCCGGTAGAGGAACTGTTTTTTCAATTCTTCTGCCAGAAATAAAGGAGGAAAAAAATGAAAGGTAAAATTTTAATGATCGATGATGATGGAGATTTTCGTGAAGCCACATCCAAAATACTCAAATTCAGAGGATATGATGTTGTAACTGCAGCAAACGCAAGAGAAGCCAGGTTAATGTTGAAAAAGGAAAAACCCGATTTGATCATCCTGGATATAATGCTTCCGGATTATGACGGTTTTTCATTATGCACGGAAATTAAGGAAAACACTAACTTCTTTGAAATTCCCATCTTGATTCTAACTTCCGTAAGTGACAAGAAAGCTCAAAAGCAATATGCGGAAAAAATTGCTCTTCATCATCAGGCAGATGAATTTGCGGATAAACCCATAGATCCCAAAGAATTGATCGCTCGGGTTCACGGTTTGATCACACGCAGCAAAGCTATCAATTCGGAATTTTCCGACAAGCCTAAGATATTGTTCATAGATAGTGATCATGATTTTATGCGTTCCATGCGAAATGCTCTGGAAGGAAAAGATTATGAAGTTGAAACTACCGATACTGGAAAAGGCGGTATAATGATGGTTAAAACCATGTCTCCGCAGTTGATAGTCATTGATCCGATTCTTCCGGATATAGATGGGTTTTCTGTTTGCCGTGAACTGAAATCCGATAAAAAGACATTTAATATTCCCATTCTTATGGTTACTGCTTTCACTACACAATTGAGTGAACCTGACTTTGCCAAAACCCTGGCTGCAAATCATAAAGTGGATGAATTCATACAAAAACCCATAAGACCCGAACAGCTTCTGGAAAAAATACACAAGTATGCTTAATCCAAAAATCTTATTTATCGACGATGATTCGGATTTTCGAATGTCGGTTCAAATCATTCTTGAAAGCAAAGATTATGATGTGATTACAGCATCAAATGGTAGGGAAGGATTTACAAAAGCAAAATCAGAAAAACCGGATCTGATCATATTGGATATTATGCTCCCGGATGGGGATGGTTTTTCAATCTGCAGAGAACTGAAAGAAACTCCTGAAACTTTTCAAATACCTGTTATTATCCTTACTTCTATGAGTAAAAAAAAGGGGAACAGTTATGCTGATGTAATTGCTTACTGCCAT
>JACNIV010000339.1 GCA_014382915.1 Candidatus Cloacimonadota bacterium
AGCAGATAATTTTTTAATTACATTTTGAACTTAGATAAACAAGTGTGAAAAATGATAAAAAAAGCCCACCTTATTCGGCAGGCTTTAACGACTATTTATTTTCATTTAACAGGTCGGCATAAAGCGGGAATTGGGAGCAAAATTCACCAACCTCTTTCTTGATGGCAAAAAGTTTTTCTTCGTCCTGGTAGTTGATATGAACCTGCAAAATAAACTCTGCAATCTGTTTCATTTGCTCTTCTTTCATTCCGCGTGTAGTAACTGCTGGAGTTCCCAGACGAATACCGGAAGCAACGAATGGTTTTCTCGTATCAAAAGGAACAGTATTTTTATTAGCAGTAATTCCAGCTAAATCCAGGCAGCCTTCCATTTTTTTACCGGAAGGACCACCTTCTTCTTCTGTTCCCAGATTGACGAGCATAAGATGTGTGTCTGTTCCACCTGAAACGAGATTGAAATCTTTTTCTGAAAGGGCTTGTGCCAAACTAGTAGCATTTAATATAATCTGTTTTTGGTATTCTTTGAATTCAGGTGTAAGAGCTTCTTTGAAAGCAGCGGCTTTAGCAGCAATAATATGCATAAGAGGACCGCCTTGTGTGCCCGGGAATACCCAGCGGTCAACAGCTTTGGCATATTCTTCTTTGCATAGTATCATACCACCACGCGGACCACGCAATGTTTTATGGGTTGTGGTTGTAACAACGTCGGCATAAGGAATTGGACTTTGGTGTAAACCAGCAGCAATCAGCCCGGCTATGTGTGCCATATCTACCACGAATTTTGCATTCACTTCATCTGCTATCTCCCGAAATTTGGTAAAATCTATTTTTCGCGGATATGCACTTGCTCCAGTCAGAATCATTTGTGGTTTAACTTTAAGAGCGATTTTCCTGATTTCTTCATAATCGAATTGCTCGGTTTCCTTGTTAACTCCATAAGGAACGATATTAAATAGAGCTCCGGAGAAACTTAGAGGATGTCCGTGAGTTAGATGTCCGCCGTGAGAAAGTTCCAGACTAAGGATTGTATCACCGGGATTGATGATGGCAAAATAAGCAGCCATATTTGCCTGTGAGCCGGAATGTGGTTGCACATTTACATGTTCTGCACCGTAAATTTCTTTGGCTCTTTCGATAGCAAGTTTTTCCACTTCATCGATGAATTCGCAGCCACCATAATAACGTCCGTATAATTCATAATTAATTTTATCTGTTTTTTTGCTCCAGCGGTATGGATAGCCTTCGGCATATTTATTGGTAAGAACAGATCCGGCAGCTTCCAATACAGCTCTGGAAACAAAATTTTCGGAAGCGATCAGTTCCAGGTTTTCAGATTGGCGTTTCAATTCGCTGTGCATCGCTGCATATAATTCGGGGTCTTGTTTTTTTATGAATCTCATTTTTTATTTTTCTCCTTTTTCATATCTTGATATTTTATCAATTCTTCTCTGGTGCCTTCCTCCATCAAATTCTGTGTAAAACCAGACTTTAATGATCTCTTTTGCCAAGCTATGGGAAATAAACCGTCCCTGAAGAACAAGAATATTTGCATCGTTATGCTTACGTGATAAGCGTGCAAGTTCCACTGAATTGCATAGAGCTGCCCGGATTCCTTTCACTTTGTTAGCTACAATACTCATTCCAAGTCCACTTCCACAGATCAAGATTCCTCTTTCGCATTCACCTCTGGCAACTGCTTCTGCAGCTTTGAACCCGGTGTCGGGATAATCCATTGATTCGATTGAGTGAGTACCAAAGTCTGTGAGTTTATGTTCGTTTAAAAATTCTTTAATGGCTTCTTTTAATTCGTATCCGGCATGATCGGAGGCAAGAGCTATTTTCATATTTAATTCCTTATTAAAATATATTTGAAACAACTGTTTTTATTCAATATTTAAATGTCAATCTTTGTGATTTTCAAGAAATAAAAAAGGACGTAAGAATAGTAATTCTTGCGTCCTAAAAAAGTATCAGATACTATTTTTGAAAAATCATAGCCACTACGGTCTTATCATTTCCACCCATACTGGACATCATTCCAAAAGGTTTATCGGATTTGATCTCGACCTGACAGTCACCAGATTTTCCGGAGAGTTGTTTAACAATATCACAAGCCTGCCTAACTCCGGTTGCTCCGGTTGGATGACCATAACCCACAAGACCTCCGGTTGTATTGGTAGGGATTATTCCATCTAATTTTGTATTTCCTTCTTTCACGAAATCTGCTCCCTCTCCGTATCTGACCAAACCAGCTGCTTCAACTGCCATTAATCCAGCAATTGTAAAGCAATCGTGAACTTCCAGGACTCCGAGTTCAGAAGGTTTGATTCCTGCTCTTTCCTGTGCTCTTTTTGCTGCGATTTCGCAGGTTGACAGCTTTGTTAGATCAGGTGGAGGAGTTGTTAAATTATCTTGAACCTGAGCAAAAGAAATAACTTCTATTGCATCTTTTTTATCGACTCCGATTTTCTTTAATCCTTCCTCAGAAGCAAAAATTATTGCTGCTCCGCCATCAGAAACTTTTGAGCAGTCAAAGACATTAATATGTTCGCAGAATGCTTTTGGATTTGGCTTCATCATACCTGTTCCGAAAAGGTCGGAATTTTTGTTATGGTATTCCTGCGATTCAGGATTTTTGCGGGCATTTTCAACAGCATTTACATACCACTGAGCCATTCCTGCTCGAATTTTGTCATGTCCGTGCTTTTCAAAACAAGCTCCTGCTCTTTGAGAAAATAAATCAGGAAAAAAATAAACATGACCTTTTTTTCTATTGCCAGAAAACCAGTCAGCAGCAGCAAGAAAATCTGCTCCGTAAATTGCTTTTACAGAGTTCTGAACCTCGACTCCAATACACAAAACAACATCAGCCAAATCTGCCAGAATAGTTTTAATAGAAGTTGTTAAGGCCAATCCTCCTGAATCACATGCTCCTTCAACACGAGTGCAAGGTTTATATTGAAAAGTGGGATGAACATACGGAAAGAAACCACCAAGGTTACCTTGTTTGCAGAATCTTGCTGCAATGAAATTCCCGATTACACCTTCGTCGATATTTTCCGGATTCTGGATTTGAGATATCGAACCGAGTCCTGCTTCCTTGATATAATGTTCGATTCCCGGACGAAGTTTTTTAGGATGAAATTCTTTTCGTCCTGTTCCTAAAGCAACCGTATAATATGGTGCACAAGCGTATATTTTTTTTCTAAAATATGACATGATATCTCCTTTATATGAAATTATTTATTGGTCCGTAAAGCCAAAAGAATCCATTCATTAGAACATCATTTACTTCTTTCTCGGAATCTGCAACTCCGTCTTTGACCAGATTTTCACCGATTTCTTTGGTTGTTTTCAGGAAATCGAGAGCTATATTTGAACCATAAGTGTTCATTCCTTTCAAATTACCGAAATGAGTTTCAAGTTTTTCCATTTTTTTGGCATCCATCAGAAGTGCTCTCCAGGGTGCAAATTTTTCATTGGTAGGATTAAGCTTTTTGTCAATTTCCGCAGCCCATTCTTCATCGAACATATAATATTTTCCTTCCTCGATGTTGTAAACTCCTGCAGGACGATTCTTTTCATATTTGATAAATCCGTCTTTTTGGGAACCATCCGGATTTTGTCCTCCAGCGATCGTTTTATCCATAAATTTATTCAGCAGATCACTATTCAGATGTTCGAGTTTAAGATGAGTTCGCATCACTCTTAACAGAGATTGGAAAACATCGAGTCCAACATAATCGATAAGCTGGAAGATTCCCATAGGACGTACTAGGAAATCCTGAGATACTTTATTCATAATATAAAGCGCACCGTGATAACCGTATTCATCTTTGAGTTCTTCCACTTTGTTCATAGCATAAAGTCCGTCCCTGCTGAAATGTCCATTCCCGATAAAACCGGAAATATCTGCAGCTGGAACTAATTTCTTACGCAATCTCTTACCAAATTCCAGACCGGTTTCTTTCAATTCTTCAGTCGTATTATCAGCATAAATGATCTCCACCAATTTCTGAATTACTGGTGGATTATAGAAATGATAACCTACGATCCTTCCACCCAGTCCTGCTTGTTCATCGAGATAGGATATCGGGATGCTGGAAGTATTGGTCAGGAATAAAGCGTCATTAGAACAAATTTCCTTTAAATTTTTCAGTACTTTGATCTTGATTTCCTCATTTTCAAATATCGCTTCGAAGATAAGATGTGAATCCTTAGCAATATTATAATCGGTTGTGAAATTTAAAAGAGCATAAGTGTCATCAACAAAGGCATTGATAATTTCTCCATTCTCGATCAAATCTTTCCTGTCTTCATAAATCTGTCTCAAGAGAACAGTTGATTTTTCAGCAGCTTTTACAAGTTGCATTTTCATATAGCTGCGAAGACCATCTAAAACTTTTTCTGTAATATCCACCAGATTCAACCTGAAGATTTTGTCTTTGTTTTCAGATTTAAGCTTCAGTTTGGACATTTCCTGGGAAACGAGAACAGCAATCCCGCTACCCATTTTTCCCGCTGCTCCGATTACAGTTACATTTTGTAATCTTTCGTCTAAGTTCATTAAATCCTCCATTTTTAAATATTAGCCACGAAGAACGCTAAGTATCACAAAAATTTATAGTTATTTGATTTTCGAGACGTTCAAAGTGGTTTTATTTTATATTTTCATTAGTTCTTATGAATCTTCTCCATTCTAATTTACCATTACTTCCGAAATTAATTAACAATCCAACTTTCATTTCTGTTGCCTTTAAATAGTTAAAATTTGAGCTTCTTCAATTTTTGTTAATTTTGGAATACACTTAAATTCTGCAATTATTTTTCCAAATCCAATATAATCTGCAATAAACTTCTTATCCAATTTTTTCCCTTTGTAATATATGGGGATTTGAACTTGTATTTTATGTGGTATTTTTCGATTTACGGATTCAATGATCATAGCTTCTTCATAAACAGATTCAAGGAAACCTGGTCCGAGTTCTTTATGAATTTCGATAGCAGCTCCCATTATTTCATATACTTCATTTTCGTATAATAAACTCATTATATTTTTATTTTCCTTCGTGTTCCTTCGTGGCTAAAAGTTTGGGTTTCTTTTTTCCATAAATGCCTTCATTCCTTCTTTTGCTTCATCGGTTGAGAATAACATACTGAAGGCTTCCATTTCATAAGAATTTGCTGTTGTCAGGTTGGAATCCATTCCGCGATTGATAACTGTTTTGGCAACTCTAACTGCAGTAGATCCAACGGCAATGATTTTTTTAGCTATATTTTCTACTTCTTCCATCAAAGTTTCTGGACTTACAACTTGATTCACCAAACCGATCCTCATTGCTTCATTTGCATCGATGATATCTCCTGTAAAAATAAGTTCTTTTGCTTTTCCGATTCCAACTAATCTGGGAAGTCTTTGTGAACCTGCGTGTCCGGGAATAATTCCGAGTTTCACTTCCGGTTGACCCAGTTTAGCTTTTTCCGATGCGATCCGAATATCACATGCCATAGCAATTTCGCACCCTGAACCAAGAGCAAAACCGTTAATAGCAGCAATAACCGGTTTTTCCATATTTTCTATAAAAGATAGAACCCGCTGTCCTATCTTGCTGTATTCACGCGCTTCGAGTGAATCCATCTGAGCTAATCGGGAAATATCCGAACCAGCAACGAATGCTTTTCCTTCACCTGTTATAATTATTACAAGAACGTCTTTGTTGGTGTTAAAATCCTGCATCGCTTTTTCTACTTCAAGAACTGTCTCGATATTTACTGCATTGAGAACTTCGGGTCGATTGAATTTAATGTAACCGATTTTTCCTTTTTGTTCAACAATTAGGTATTTATAATTCATTTTTCCCCCATTTATAATTTTTATTCCAATTCCACAATCACCTGCAAAGCGTCAACCTGTTCTCCTTCTTTTCCATTGATTTTTTTCACGATCCCATCTCTGGGAGAAGGAAGTTCATTTTGCATTTTCATTGCTTCCACGATGGCAAGTGTAGTTCCGGATTTTACTTTATCACCCACTGAAACCGGGACTTTAACTAATAATCCCGGCATAGGGGAAAAAACACTATTCCCTTTTTGTTGTTTGCCTGTCTTAGCTTTTGTAGCTATGTCTTTTTCTAATTCCAGGGTATAATTTTCACCATCAATTGAAAGATGAGTTTTATCTTTATCAGAGAAACAATAGATATTATAGGTTTTATCGTCAGCTTTGAATGAGATCAGATTAGATTCAACTTCAACATCCGTAATAGTATATTCCTGTTTATCATTTATAATGATTTTGAAAAGATCATCTGCTTTTTCTAGATTGATCTTATGAGTCTTTTCTAAAAAATTAAACTTATAATTCATAAAAATTCCTTATTATTGAGATAAACAGAGAAAACATAATAAATAAATTTTTTTTTCAGTCTATCTCAATTATTCAGTTTAACTCAATGAACATATCTCCCATTTTCCAATTTCTTGCCAGGGGGTTGTCATTTGAGAATATTGTGAATCATATTCTTTTGCTCTTTTGCTTATTCCTAAAGATTTATTTAACGCGCCAGCTATTAAAGCAATATTTAATTTTTCCTGTTTTGGAAGAAGTGACTCTTCATGCTCATCAATAAAGTGAGTGTCATAATCACCACTGGCAAAGTTTTTAGAATCGATGATTCGTTTCAAATACCCGATATTGGTTTTTATTCCTAAAATAATGTACTCTTTTAAATTTTCAGAGATTCTGACAATCGACATATTTCTGTTTTCCGACCAGACAATTAATTTTGAAAGAATGGGATCGTAGTGAGGAGGGATATTACAACCTTGATAGATACCAGAATCAACCCTTATTCCGGGTCCTTTAGGTTCAGATAGGAACAGAATTTTACCCGGAGAGGGAACAAAATTATTATCAGGGTCTTCAGCATAAATCCGGGTTTCAATGGCGTGTCCATTCTGCTTGATCTGATCTTGAGAAAGTAGAAGTTTCTCACACGCTGCAATTTTTATCTGTTCACGAACTAGATCAACTCCAGTAACCATTTCAGTTATCGGATGTTCTACCTGAATTCGCGCATTAACTTCCAGGAAATAGAACTTTTTATTTTTATCCAGAAGGAATTCAACAGTTCCGGCAGTTGTATAATCAGAAGCTTCGATTACTTTTTTTGCTGCTTCTCCCATTTCAATTCTTAATTCATCATTCAAAGCTGGAGATGGAGTTTCTTCAATGATCTTCTGATGCCGTCTTTGGATGGAGCATTCCCGCTCAAAAAGATGAACGCAATTTCCATAATTATCCCTTAAAACCTGAAACTCTATATGACGCGGTTCCTCGATGTATTTTTCTAAATAAATAGAATCATCACCAAAAGAACTTAATGCTTCTCTTTGACTGATAGCGATACTTTTTTCCAAATCTTTTTCATTATGAACTACTCGCATTCCTTTTCCACCACCACCCATGGAAGCTTTGATCATAACTGGATATCCAGTTTTTTCTGCTGTTTTTTTGAATAAGGAAATATCAGTGCTGGTCATGTGCATACCGGGAATGATGGGAACATCTACTTTTTTTACTGTATTACGTGAAGCAACTTTGTCTCCGACTAAAGATAATGCTTTTGAACTAGGTCCGATAAAGATGATTCCGGCATCTTCACAGGCTTTGGCAAATTTTTCATTTTCAGCTAAGAAGCCATATCCAGGATGGATAGCTTCTGCTTTGGTTTTCTTCGCAGCTTCCAGAATAGCTTCGATATTTAAATAACTGGAAATTGCTGGAGAATCGCCGATCCAGACAGTTTCATCCATAAAACGAAGATGAAGTGATTTTTTATCTATCGTCGAGTAAACTCCAACAGTGGAAATTCCAAGTTCCTTACACGCTTTCGCAACTCGGATGGCAATTTCTCCTCTATTTGCTATTAATATTTTCTTAAACATAATTATCTTCTTTATTCACCGCAGAGGACGGGGAGAGCGCGGAGAATCAGGAAAATTATTCACAACTCTTTTAATTCCGCCCTTCTTTAGCATATTAACATTGAAATTTATCAATAAACCGACTTTACAACCAGAAATTTTTAAATAAGATAATAATTGTGATTTATGGATTGGAAGCAATTTTTCGACAGATTTAAGTTCAACAATAACAGAATCTTCAACAAAGAAATCCAAACGATAAGAACAGTCGAGTTTAATTCCTTTGTAGAGAATCGGAAGATGTTTTTGGTGTTTAACTTTCATATCTGTTTGTCTCAAATCATAAAACATACAAGTTTCATAAGCAGATTCAAGAAGTCCCGGACCCAATGCTCGATGGACTTCAATGGCAATTCCAATAATATTTTCCGTAATTTGATTTAATCTTTCACCTTCATTCATCTCTGCGACCTCTCCGACCTCTGCGGTAAATTACTATTTCGCCCATTTTGGTTTTCGTTTATCAAAGAAGGCATTCATGCCTTCCTGACCTTCGTCGGAAATTCGCATTTTTGATATAACTTCCGCTGTATATTCACCTGCTTCCTTTAGAGACATTTCTGGAACTTTGCTTATCAAATCTTTGCACATTCCAATAGCTTCCGGTCCGCTGGTTATCAGTTGTTTTGTAATACTTTCTGCAAAATCATTCATCTCTTCTAAGGGAACGATAAAGTTAATAAGTCCAGCATTACAGGCTTTTTCTGCTGTTAATCTTTCTCCTGTCAGGAAGAATTCCCTGCAACGACCTTCACCACATTTTTTCACAACATACGGAGAAATGCAAGCAGGAACCAATCCTAACTTAACTTCACTAAAACTGAATTTTGCGTGAGTTGCTGCTATCGCAATATCACAAACTGCAACTAATCCGGTTCCTCCTCCGATTGCTGCTCCATTTACTAGACAGATCGTCGGTTTTTTTATTGAATACATTTTATAGAACATTTTAGAAAGAGCGAGTGAATCTTCTAAATTCTCTTCATAAGAAAAATCTTTCATTTTCTTCATCCATTTTAGATCTGCACCGGCACAGAATGATTTTCCTTTTCCAGTTAAGATTATTACCCGAATATTATCTTGATCTTTCAAATAATCAAAAACTTTAGTTAATTCGGAGATCATTATATCATTAAAGGCATTATGGATTTCAGGACGATTAAGAGTAATATAAGCAATTTTATTTTTTTGTTGGAATGAGATTGTCTCTAATTTACTTTTTACCATTTCTTTTCCTTTTTTTCATTGATTTAAACTGATTTATCATTGATGAAGACTGATAACAATGAATTTAATTTCATAGTGCTATTTCTCAAAATTCTTATATCTGGCAAAGCGTTTAAAATTTAGTTTTTCATTTCCGAAATTGACTAAAACTCCAACTTCAAGACCTGATGCTTTGAGATATGATATAATTTGAGCTTTAAATACACCTGATAAATCTCCAGTTACTGCTTTTATTTCTAATATAATCTTTTTGTTTATAATAAAATCAACTCTGAATTTACCAACTATTTCATTAAGATAGATTACATTGAATTCTTTTTCTGATTCAATATCAAAATTATTCTTAGGAAAAAGTATTTTCAAAGCATTATGATATACCTTTTCTGGAAATCCCGGTCCAAGAGTATTATGCACTTCCATACATAAACCGATAATATTTTCTGTTAGTTTACTGAATAAATATTTTATCATTTGAATCCCTCATCTGTTTTCATCAGCATTTATCAGTATTCATCAATGATTCTACCTTTTTTATTCCTTTTCTGTTTACATCATAGACATCTGTTTACATCAATGAATTACATACGAAACACTCCAAATTTATGATCGGGAATGGATGCATTAAGCGACATTGAAATCGCCAGACCAAGAATATTTCTTGTATCCAGGGGATCTATTATTCCATCATCCCACAATCTTGCAGTGGAATAATATGTACTCGACTCATTCTCATATTTCTCGAGGATCGGTTTCCTGATCTCTTCGATCTCTGCTTTGGTAAGTTTTTTACCTTGCCTGGTTAGCGCTCTGACTTTAACATCTGTTAGAACACCAGCAGCCTGCTCTCCGCCCATTACACAGATCTTTGAAGTTGGCCACATCCACAAACATCTCGGACTATAAGCACGACCACACATACCGTAGTTTCCTGCTCCATATGAACCACCGATGATAATTGTGAATTTCGGAACTTGAGCATTGGCCACAGCATGAACAAGTTTAGCTCCGTCTTTGGCAATTCCTTGATGTTCGTACCTTTTTCCAACAATGAAACCTGTAATATTCTGCAGGAACAGAAGTGGAATTTTTCTTACTGAACATAAAGAAACAAAATGAGCTCCTTTTTGTGAAGATTCCGAAAACAGAACTCCATTATTTGCCAGGATTCCAACAGGGTAACCCATAATTCTCGCAAATCCGCAAATCAATGTCTGACCGTAAAGTTCTTTGAATTCATGAAATTCGCTGCCATCAACGATTCGGGCAATAACTTCTCTCATATCAAAGGATTTTTTTAGATCTTTTGGTACTATTCCATAAAGTTCTTTTGGGTCATAAGCAGGTTCTTCAGGTTGAAATCGTTCTAAAGGATGTTTCTGGGGTGAAATTATATTTTCTAAAATATTTCGTGTGATCTCAATTGCTTGTTCATCATTTTCAGCATAATGGTCTGCAACTCCGGAAATTCGGCAATGAACA
>JACNIV010000340.1 GCA_014382915.1 Candidatus Cloacimonadota bacterium
AAAGGAAATTCCCGAAAATGTTTTGCATGAAATGCTGGAAGCTGCACGGCTTTCTCCATCTTCTCAGAATAAGCAGCGCTGGAGATTTATCGTGGCCCATAATAAGAAAACTCGGGGAGAATTAGCTCTGAAAAGTGGTTTCATTGGTAAATTCAATTATTTCATTAAAGATGCTCCGGTCATTATTGTTGCGTGTGCTGATCCTTCAAAAAGTATTCGTTTGAATAAACAGGATTATTACCTGGTGGATACCACTATTGCTTTCCATCAGATGATGCTGACGGCCTGGAATCATGGAGTAGGAAGCTGCTGGCTGGCAGGATTCGATGAACAGAAGGTAAAAGAGATTCTGGATATCCCAACAAAAATTCGAGTGGTTGCTATGAGCCCATTTGGGTATTCCAAAGACAAAGCTTCACTTTATGATAAAGCTTTGAAAACTTTTGCTGGAAGTAAGAAGAGATTAGATTTGAATAAAATAGTGATGTATGATGTTTGGGGAAATGATTTCAGATATTCGATTTGAGAAGTTTGATTTGAGAAGTAAATTACGTATTGATCTTAAATCTCCGATCTCCTCTCCAAATCGTAAATCATAGATCAAAAGGAAACAAATTTTGAATAGAAAAGATTTAGAAGAAAGATTGATTAAATTTGCTGTATTAATAATTGAGTTGTCTCAAAATCTAAAAAATACACGAGCTGGTAATCATCTTTCTGGCCAAATAGTACGTTCAGGTACATCTCCAGCACTAAATTATGGTGAAGCTCAAAGTGCAGAATCTCACAAAGATTTTGTTCATAAAATAAAAGTAGTATTGAAAGAATTAAGAGAAACTCATATCAACTTAAGAATTATTAATTATGCTGATCTCTCTCAAGATAAGAACTTAACATTTCTAGCAATAGGTGAATGTGATGAATTGATTTCAATTTACGTAAAAAGCGTCAAAACTGCAAGGAAAGATAAATGATTTCTGATATTCGATTTGAGAAGTTTGATTTGAGAAGTAAATTATGTATTGATCTTAAATCTCCAATCTCCAATCTCCAATCGTAAATCGTAGGTCAGTGGAAGAGGAAAAAATATTGATTTCTGATGTAAGAAGCAAGAATCATGAAATAATATTTAATAAATTAAATTGACAGCATAACCAGTAAGTAAGTATTTTGCTAACATACTGGAGGTGATATGGAATTGAAGCTAAGGCATAATATTCCCATTGAAGAATTTGATTATGTAATGCTGAAAAGCGCTTTGAAAAACTATAAAAATCCAAGAGTAAAAATAAATGATCTATTAAAAAGGAATGAAATTGTTCGGGTGAAAAAAGGTTTGTATGTCTTTGGTTCAAACAGTACACCAAGTTTGTATACTAAAGAGACTATAGCAAATTTAATTTATGGACCTTCCTATATCTCGATAGAATATGCACTTTCATTTTATGGTATTATTCCTGAAAGAACTGAAACTATTACAAATGTAACAAACAAGCGGAATAAGATGTTCAAAACTCCTATTGGAAGATTTACATATAAATACATAAATCCAAAATTATATCCATTTGGAATCACTCAAATAGAAATTGATGATTTTCATCGAGTATTGATAGCAACAAAAGAGAAAGCAATTACAGATTTATTGCATTTTTCAAAGAGTATGAAAGAAACAAAAGAGTTGGAATTATTTATTTTTGATGATATGAGATTTGATGAAAATCAACTGAAAAGACTGAATAAGACCAGATTAAAACAATTGAGTCGATTGTATTCAGGGAACGCAGCTCTATTTTACTTGCTATGGGAGAAAATTCATGAATGAAGCATTGAATATCATGCTGAAGAAGTACAACTGCAGAAGTATTAACGATTATGAAAATGCATTGAAAGAGATAGTTCAGGAAATAGCTTTACTTGCTTTGTGGCGAGTTAAATTTTACGAAAAAGCTGCTTTTTATGGTGGCTCAGCATTACGGATTTTGTATGGATTGAATAGATTTTCCGAAGATCTGGATTTTTCTCTTCTAAAACCAGATGAAGATATTAATTTGAGTAAATACCATAAAGCAATCGAAACTGAATTAGTCGGTTTCGGTTTGAATGTGAAAGTGATTCCAAAAACTAAAACTAGCAGAAAACAAATCGATTCCGCCTTTATCAAAGCAGGAACGCTGCAAAACATGATTTCAATAGAAGTACCTGTGAATCTTAGAAAAAGGATTCATAAAAATAAAGTGATCAAAATAAAATTTGAAGTTGATAAAGATCCTCCGGAAGGTTTTAATACGGAAGCAAAATATTTACTCCAACCCATTCCTTTCTCGATTAATACTTTTACGATGCCAAGTTTATTTGCAGGAAAAATGCATGCAGTACTTTGTAGGAAATGGCAACATCGGGTCAAGGGAAGAGATTGGTATGATCTTGTATGGTTCATTGGTAGAAACACATTATTGAATTTAAAACATCTTGAATCGAGAATGATACAATCAGGACATCTAAAACAACAAGACATTCTTACTAAAACAAAATTATTAAAATTAATAAATAATAAAATTGATAATATTAATTTTCTATTGGCAAAAGACGATGTGAGAAATTTTATAAAAGATCAAGATGCTCTGAAAGTATGGGATAAGGTTTTTTTAGAGACATTATTCAAGGGATCAAATTTGAGACTAGAATTTAGAGTGATCAACCAGTAAGTTAGTGAATCACGTACATACTGGATTCATGTTTTGAAGTAATAAGGAGAACATATATATGAAACTTAAAAGAGAATTTATAGAAAAATTACCAAAGACCGACCTGCATGTTCATCTGGATGGTTCGTTGAGAATATCAACGATCTTTGAACTTGCTAAAGAGCAGAATGTAGTACTTCCTGCAGATAATGAAGAAGATTTAAAAAAAATAGTCTGCTGTGGAAAAGATTGTAAGAATCTGGATGAATATTTGAAAGCATTTGAAGTAACATTAAGCGTTATGCAAACAGAAAAAGCTCTGAAAAGAATTGCCTATGAACTGGCTGAGGATGCTGCAAAAGAAAATATTCGTTACATGGAAGTACGCTATTCACCAATTCTGCACACACAAAAAGGATTAAAACTGACTACTATCTCAGATGCTGTTCTGGATGGGCTGGCAAAAGCGGAGAGAGATTTCAATATTAAAACAGGTGTGATCATTTGTGGGATCAGAAATATGGACCCTGATACTTCTGTGAAACTTGCAGAACTTGCTGTTGCCTATAAAAACAAGGGTGTCATCGGTTTCGACCTGGCAGGTGCAGAATACAACCATCCGGCAAAAGACCATAAAGAAGCTTTCTATCTGGCTTTGAACAATAACATAAATATCACGATCCATGCTGGAGAAGCATACGGACCGAAAAGTATTCACGAAGCTCTGCATTATTGCAGCACACACAGGCTGGGGCATGGAACCAGACTGATCGAAGATGGTGATCTTTTGAATTATGTGAACGACCATCGCATCCCGCTGGAAATATGTATCACCAGCAATCTGGATACAAAATCGGTTAAAGATCTGAAACAACATCCGTTGAATTTTTATCTGGATTATGGACTTCGGGTAACGTTGAATACAGATAACAGATTGGTTTCCAATACAACCTTAACAGATGAATATATGTTGGCAATTAATGTATTAAATATAGACTATTCAGAAGTGAAGAACGTAATAATAAATGGTTTTAAAAGTGCATTTGTACCTTATCGGGAACGTGTAATTTTAATCAATAATGCTTTAGCAGAGATGGAAGTTCTGGAAGAAGCTGAATTGAAAAGAAAGATCAGGATAGAAGAAAAAATATAGTTTATTCTTTGCGGAGGAGAAATGAATTTTCTATTTCTAGCTGTTGGATTAGCTCTTGGTGCATTTATCTCTGCTCTTTTTCTGAAATCACAGAAAAGTAAGCTGGAAGCAAAAAACGAGATTCTGGTAACAAACCTTTCAAAAAATGAGCAAGAACTTACTGAAGAACGGGAACGATCAACCGGTTTTCAATCTGAATTAACAAAGCAGGAAACAATTAACCTGAACCTGCAGGAAAAACTGGAAAATCAGAAAACAGAAATTGAAGAATTACAGAAAAGATTTACCGATGCTTTTAAAAACCTGGCTAACGAGATACTGGAAGAAAAAACAAAAAAATTCACCGAGCAGAACCGTTCTAACCTGGATGAATTGCTGAATCCTCTTAAAGAAAAGATCAAAGATTTTGAAAATAAAGTGGAGCAAACCAATGAAAAAAACCGCATGAGCCATACTTCGCTCATTGAACAGATAAAGGGTCTGAAAGAACTGAACAAAAAAATAAGCGATGATGCTGAAAACCTGACCAAAGCCCTGAAAGGTGATGTGAAAATGCAGGGTAATTGGGGAGAGGTGATCCTGGAAAGGATTTTAGAAGAATCTGGGCTTAGAAAAGGGATTGAGTATGAGATTCAAGGTAGAGGAATGGGTTTGAAAAGTGAAGAAGGAACTCCTTCCAAACCGGATTTTATTATAAAATTTCCAGACAATAAACACATAATAATAGATTCGAAAGTTTCCTTAATTGCCTATGAAAGATTAATAAACTCTGAAAGTGAAGAACAGAAAAAAGGTTACAGAAAGGAATTGGAAAGATCTATAAAATCTCATGTTGATGACTTGCATGATAAAAACTATCAAACAAGAGAAGGATTAAATACACCGGATTATGTTTTTTTATTTATGCCCATTGAAGCCAGTTTTACCATAGCACTGCATCCCGATAGTTCTTTATTCAAATATGCTTTTGACAAAAAAGTTATTATTATTGGACCCAGCGGGCTGATGGCAATTTTAAGAACTATCGAATCTATCTGGCGGCAAGATAACCAGACTAAACATGCCATGGAAATCGCCCGTCAAAGTGGTAATTTGTATGATGCCTTTGTTAGATTATTGGAAGATTTTGAAAAAGTCGGTTCGAATATTGACAGAGCATCAAATTCATATCAGGATGCAGTGAAGAAACTTTCTACAGGAAAGGGAAATTTAATTGCCAGAGTTGAAAATATCAAGAAACTGGGAGCCAAAACCAGCAAACAAATACCTGAAAAATTTGTTCAGGAAATAAACGAACAACCACTGTTGGAAAAGGAAGAAGAACGACATTTTTTGGAATAAATTATGAAAAAGAATAATTCAAAAGAAAATCAGGACAAACCAGTATACAAAATAATAAAGAAGGTAAAAGTTAGACGACGGATTGAAAATGTTCATGCTGATAGAAATCCAGTTGTTATCACATTATTAATTTTAGCTCTCGTACTTTTGTTAGGATATCTGGGTATTAATGTTTTATTGTATCTACTTGATTTGGTTTTTTAAGGAAAATTATTTACTGCTGCATAATATAAGTTCTACTTCAAGTTTCACAAAGTTGGTTATATCTTCCCTGCCAATTTCCTTAATACATAACTGGCAGCCCACATGCCCATGATAGCCGGAAGATAAACTACCGAACCCAGTGTTCCTCTTTTCCTGCCACGTCCGGAAACCCATTCGGCTTCTGCTCCGGCATCGTGATCAAATTGTTGGATCGGTTTTTCATACGAAAATATAACAGGTATACCTTTTTCTATTCCTCGTCGATGAAGATATTTTCTCACTTTTTTTGCCAGAGGACATATCCTGCTTTTGGAAATATCACAGAGCTCGATCTTAGAAGGATCAAACCTGCTGGCTGCTCCCATGGAAGAAATTACAGGGATATTTTTTTTATAGCAATCTTCCAGCAATCCGGTTTTTGGGCCCAGGCTATCGATGGCATCTACTACAAAATCTACATCTTTCAAAAGAAATTCACGCGATTCCTGAGCGCAGAAATCGGAATATATTTGCACTTTTGCATCAGGGTTGATATCGAGTATTCTATCTCGCATGGCTTCAGTTTTCATTTTGCCTATTGTACTGTGCAATGCTGGTAGTTGCCGGTTTAGATTGGATAGACTTACTGTATCAAAATCTACCAGTAAAAACGCTCCGATACCGCTGCGAGACAGAGCTTCTGCCGCATAGCTGCCTACTCCACCCAAACCCATCACAGCCACGCATGACTTTTGGAAAATTTCAATTGCTTCTTTACCGAATAGAAGTTCTGTTCTGGAAAACTGGTTCATATAATATCCTTTAGCTTTCCCAAGCAGAAGCTTAGGAAAGAGAATTTATTTTATTCTCTTATTACGAAGCTTCCATCAGGGGTCGGACACTGTCTGCTTCGTAAAGTACCTAGTTCCTGCTTAAATCAAGTTTTAAATCAAAGATCGATTCGAATGCCTTACTCTGCATTCGCTGCAAAACATCAATTTCTAATCCACTTACCTGGGAAACTTTATCAACTACCCACATCAGGTTTTTCAAGTGATTGAAATCATTTTTATCATCAACCGGTTTCTGATATGGAGCATCGGTCTCGAAAAGAAAAAACCCACGATCTATGATAAATTCCAGAACTTCTTTTTTTGGTGGTTTGCAACCCAGTGAAAAGGCCAAATCGAATTTTGAAAGCAGTTCAGCAATTTCCATTGAAGCGTTGAATCCATGCAGATAACCTCTAATTTTAGGGAAGTTCTTTTTCAGTAATTTATATAGTTCATAATATTTTCGTACAACATGAAAAACAACCGGTAAATCGTAATTTTGTGCCAGGTCGAGCTGCTTTAAAAGTATTTGTTTCTGCCACTTCTGGTCATCATTTCTACCATCCAGACCGATCTCACCGATGGCAATTATTTTCTTTATATCACAGAGCTTAATAAGTGCATTAAAATCATCATCCGAGCTTTTTTCGTAGTACGGATGAATGCCCGCAGTCCATTTCATCTGAGAGATGTTTTGGTTTTGATGCCATTTAAATTCTTCCTGGCATAAAGCTGAAGAAATGAAGCAGGATATTCCAGCTTCTTTAGCTTCTGATAATTCTTGTTCCAGGTTAGCAGAAATTCTGCTATCTGCCAGATGACAGTGGGCATCGAGAAAACCGTAAGACCTTGCGCAGGTTTTAAACCTCCGCAAGGTTGAATTGTTATTAATCTGCATCAAAGAAAATATCCCTGAATTCGGTTGTTATTTTCTGTGAATCTTCATAATCACCAAAGAATCTTTTGTAATTGACATGATTGTCAAAATATTGCTTCAATAAGCGGTGATTGAACAATATATTCTTTCTGATTCCGATCCAATCGGAATAATCCGAAAATTCCCATTCTTCTGCTTTAGTTACAATTCCTGATTGTACTGGATTGTAATGAATATACCGAATTAAATGCATTAAATGACTTTCATTCGTGATTTCTTTATTCCTTGCTCTACCTTCAAAAATTGTACCCTTTCTGTTTTCTTGTTTATTTATTGCTTGAGAATATCCATTAAATACAGTTTTTAACCATTTTGAAATCAAGATATCAGAATTTTGTCTGACTAATAAATGATAATGATTCGGCATCAGGCAATATGCAGAAATTTCAATGTCATATTTTTCAATAGTATCATTGAATTTTCGGATTAGAAATCTATAATTCTCATCGCTGAAAAAAACCGGTAATCTATTACATCCCCGATTATAGACATGATAATATTTTCCTTGTAAATACAATTTCGTCCTTATTGATTTATTATTTCAACCTTGCGGAGGTATGCAACCTGCGCAAGGTTAAATTAAACTAAAAACTAAATTCTACACCCATGCTCATTGAAGTGATAGTTTCGTCCTTGCCTTTGATTTTTCCATCATTATTAAGATCGACATAACGTTCTTGATAGCTACCTACCAGTTGGGTGCTCCCACCTAACGCATAACCAAGTGAACCATTGATAACAGCATTCGGTGTCTTAAATTCGTTCAGTTTATCAAATCCGGTCTGAGTATAACCGATCTCAGCTTTTGTAAGTTTTGGAATAAATTTTGTATCAAAACTGGCTTTACCCCACAAGGAACGGAAATTTACATCATCTTCACCATACATATCTTCATAAGCTACAGTGAGGTAGATGAAATTTAAAAGATTAGCTGTAATACTACCATACCAACCCTGGGATTTGGTCATATCTTTCAGAAGAGTTTCTTTTGTTATTACGCTATCAATATCAGTGTAAACAACAGCCCTTTGCTCATCATAAAGCTGGTCGAAGAAAGCAGGTATAAAGTCATCCTGGTAGATTCTAAATTCCAGGTTCATGTGGAAGATCAGGAATTTTGAGTAAAAGCCCGGGAAAATAAATCCCATTTTATGATCGATGATCTGAGCAGCTTCACCATAATGGCTCAGGTAGAAAAGTTTATTTGTTACAAGCGGAAGTTCATAATCCACCCCGAACACAGTTACAGCATCTTCTTCAAAATCTGTGAAAGATGGATTACGTTTACCATTTGTATAATCATCGTAATAAAACCAATCATGAAAACCTGTTGAGTCACCCCAAATAGAGATATACTCTGCTAATTCATCTTCGATGTTATAATCTATTTCATTATGCCAATTTTCGTCATAAGGATAATCATCAAAATAATCAGGATAATTATCATCATCAGAATCAAGTAGTCCATTCACCTGGTTACGGTCATGTGCTACAGTTCCACCGAAAATAAGATTTTTAAAGAGTGGTATCTCTGTATTATTCAATGGTTTGATAGTCAATCTTCCACCCAGAATTTCATTTTTAACAGCATTTGCAGTAAATATTTCTGCAGTCATTCCAGCAACAGGAAGTTTACCGCCTAGTTGAATACCGATCTGTTTATATTCAGGATAGCGCAACATATTGGAATAATCTTTCATAACCAGACCGTGCCCTAAAGTATAGGATTTAAAGCCACCGAGTCTTCCGTAAAAAGAATCTCCACGTTGACCATAACGCAAGTAGTAAATCTTATTCACATAATCTTCAAAGTCATCCCAGTCCTCTTTACGAACGTTGCCATTGCTATCTATCATAAAATCTACATCCAGTCCTAAACCAAATTTACCGAAAACCAGTTCCGGCATCAGGCGAATTTGAGTGTATGTATTATCACCCAGCATCACAGTTCCTACACCGCCACCCATGTTAAATGGACCAGCGTCTCCATGTGGTTCTTCCTCTGGCATTTCAATTTCCCGTTCCGGTTGTTCAATGGGTGGGATTTCTTGCTCTTCGATCTGTTCGGGTTCTTCAATTTCGATAGGTTCAAGCTCTTCGTTGATAAAAGTGCTGGTAGATTCACCGATCTCATTCGGATCGATTGCAGTGATGAGAATGGGTCCCTGTCCTGTACTTGTACCTCTCTGTCCTGCCCGGATGAGAGCAGTTTCTCCATCGAGCTTATTCTGGAAATGGACTTCTCCTTCGAAAGAATAAAGATTAGTTAAACCTTCTTCGGTTACATTCATCAGGAAGTTCGTACCTTTCACGGAAGCGACTGTTGTGGATGTTTCAATTTCGAACTTGCTGGTACCCTTTTCTACTTTAGCCCACAATTCTCCAATTTTCAATACACTTTTCTTGTCTGTTTTCCCTTTTTCCTGAGTAGTGTTGATATTCAAAATGCTATTTGGGAACAGCTTAACTAGCGAGCTTTGATCTGCAAATTTAACAGCAGCATAAGATTCATTTTTCGTTTCAAGTTCGTCGCCATTGAAAAGTCGATCTCCAACCAGAGCAGGAGAGATTTGCTGATTGCGGGTAAGATTTACTACACCTTTCACCTTTAGAGTTTGTGCTATAAAATCAATTCCAGAAAGATTGAAAGCAAGTACCATCTCAATAATAATACAAAGAAATATTTTCCTGTTCATTTTTTACCTCCGAATTTTTTTCTTAAAATCTTAATTAAGAATTTCGATGTCAAGGATTATCAGTTAATGAAATGAAAATTTGCTTGAAATGTGTTTCTTTTAGTAGACAAAATAAGGATTATTTTTTGCCTGTTCAAAGATAGTTTGGAGAAGAAATTATGCAATACAGGTTTTTGGCAGAGTGGACAAAAGAGAATTCAGAACAGGATCTGATCTTTCACGTGCTGGAAAGATTTGAAGACCAGTATATTATCAGGTTCAGGAAACAAAAAACAGTATTGCAGATCAACTTATCTTCATCGGACTGTTTCTGCTTTTTCACAGAAAGAAGATCGCTTCCTTTTGAAGAAAAAAAGGAATTATCAAATTTTAATGATCATCTGAAAAACGCTTGATTAAATGCCATATCCATTTCAGAACA
>JACNIV010000341.1 GCA_014382915.1 Candidatus Cloacimonadota bacterium
TATTAACTTCACACTTGATAGTAACAAGCTCTCCAAGATTGAATGGATGTTCGAGGATCTGGATAATTAAAATGAGTAATAAAAGAATCTTCTGGATAGCCGGAGAGAATTCCGGAGACCTGCATGCTTCCATTGTTCTTAAGGAACTGAAAAAACGAGAACTCCAAATTGATAATTTTGGTATCGGCGGAAGCAAGATGGAAGCATACGATTTTAAACCGGTATTTCCTTTCCAGCGCTTTTCGGTGATGGGATTCATCGAAGTAGTGAAACACCTTTCTTTTTTCTTGAAGGTAGAAAAAAAAATAAAAGAGATATTTTCGACCACTCCCCCCGACCTGGTAGTAGTGGTAGATTATCCCGGACTCAACATGAGAATTGCGAAAATGGCTTCCAAAATGAATATTCCCGTTCTGTATTTCATCTGTCCGCAGTTCTGGGCATGGAAATATAACAGAATATTCAAATTAAAAAAATATACAGATCATATTGCTTACATTTTACCATTCGAAGAAAAATACTTCCAAAAACATCTCATAAAAGCAACTTATGTGGGTCACCCCATTGCAGAAGAGATAGAAGTTAAGCTTTCGCGGGATGAAATGGCAAAAAATAACTCGTTAGCACAAGACAAGAAATGGATCGGTTTCCTGCCCGGAAGCAGGAATTTAGAGATAAAAAAAATGCTCCCTGAATATTTGAAAGCAATAAAAAAATTCGATCATTCCAAATATGAATTCCTTATCTCAAAAGCTCCTACCGTATCAGATAAGCTTATGAAAAAAATGATCGGGGTTAGCGGTGTAACAAATATTAAAACAATTGAACATCAGAATTATGAGATGATGAAACACTGTGATCTACTTGTAGTCACTTCCGGCACAGCAACCATTGAAACGGCTTATACAGGCACACCATTTATAATAGTGTACAAAACCAGCAAATCATCGTATGAACTGGGAAAGCGGTTCATTAAGATCGGTCGTATCGGTTTACCCAATATTGTGCTGGATAAAGACATTATCCCCGAGTTGATCCAAGATGAAGCCAGCGGTGAACGTATTTATGATATGGCAATGTCTATCCTCGATTCACCTGAAGAATACGATCGGATCACTTCAGAACTGAAAAATCTTCATGAAGTTCTTGGTAGCAGATCCACATCGGTTGAAACAGCAAATATCATCGAGAGAATGTTATATGCGTAAGATCTTCTTCTTTCTGGAAAAATATACAGTGGCATTATTTGTTCTAATACTGGGAAGTACATTACGTTATAAATTACGAACTCTTCCACCGGAAGGAAATGTAATTTATGCCTTCTGGCACAGGAATATGATCCCACTTTTATTCCTGCATAAATTTGAAAAAGCAGTGATCTTGATCTCCGGTTCCAAAGATGGTGACCTGATAGCAAATCCTGCACATGCATTAGGCTATCTTACATCGCGGGGTTCATCCCGTCGTGGTGGGAGTTCAGCGATAAAAAAACTAATTAAACTATCACAAGATCACTGCCTTGCCATCACTCCGGATGGTCCAAAAGGTCCGGGTGAAAAGGTTAAAAACGGAGTTGTTTTTTTATCCTATTTTACTGGGAAACCTATTATTCCGATTGCTGTGGATATTAATTGGGAAAAGGTCTTTAATTCGTGGGACAGGTTTCGCCTGCCAAAATTATTCAGCCAGGTATATGTAGCCTACGGTGAACCGATCTTTGTAAATTCCAAAGATGAGATCAAAGCTAAAGTGCAGGAAGTACAGAAAGCAATGGAGGAATTAAATCAACAGAATAAAATATGAGAACTCTATCTCTAATTCTTTGTCATTCCCAATTCAACCTGTCCCGATGTTTATCTGGGATTGGGAATCTTCTCTGGCTACAAAGCCACAGCTTTGTATGCCTTAAACAAATTAAAATGCGTATCCAAGCTGGGGCTTGGATACGAGAGTTATGTTTTATCGGAATGACAGAAAAGTAATTAAATAAGAAAGAGGATAGAATGAGACTTTCAAATAGAGCAATTAATGTGCAGGCATCCCCCATCAGGAAGTTGATGCCTTTTGCCAATGCAGCCAAGAAAAGAGGTATTAAAATTTACCATCTTAATATTGGTCAGCCGGATATTGAGACACCCAAAGAAATGCTGGATGTCTACGCTAATTATCATGACAAAGTTCTGGCATACGGACCTTCTCAGGGTTTGGAGATCTATCGTGAGAGCCTGGTAAGATATTATGGCAGACATGGTATAAACATAGATATTGACGACATTATCGTAACTACAGCCGGTTCGGAAGCAATTATTTTTGCCATGCTGGCTACCTGTAATCATGGTGATGAGATAATCATTCCTGAACCATTTTACACAAACTATAACGGTTTTGCCACAATGACCGGTGTAAAAATAATTCCCTTAACAACTTATGCAGATCAAGGCTTCAGACTTCCTTCCAATGAAAAAATCGAATCACTTATAACTCCCCGCACAAAGGCAATTTTGCTGTGCACTCCGGGAAATCCTACGGGAGCTGTATACTTAAAAGAGGATCTGGAAAGAGCAGCAGAGATCGCAAAGAGACATAGCCTTTTTGTGATATCAGATGAAGTGTACCGTGAGTTCGTATACGATGGTCTTTCACATACCAGTATCCTGAATATAAAAGGTATAGAAGATAAAGCTATTATGGTGGATAGTATTTCCAAAAGATACAGTGCCTGCGGTGCCAGGATCGGATGCCTGGTTTCAAGAAATAAAGAGCTTGTATCCTCTGTACTAAAATTTGCCCAGGCAAGACTCTGCCCGCCTACCATTGACCAGCTTGCAGCTAATGCTGCCATCGATATTGAAGAAGAATATTTCAAAACAATTTTGAAGGAATACGACAAACGCAGAAATATAGTTTATGAAGAACTTCAAAAAATTGAGGGAATAGTCTGCATTAAACCAAAAGGAGCATTTTATATAATCGCCAAACTGCCGATAGAGGACGCCGAAGACTTTGCCAGGTGGTTATTGGAAGAATTCTCCATAGATAATGAAACAGTTATGTTCGCACCTGCCCAGGGATTTTATGCAAGCTCGGGAATTGGGAAAAATGAGATTAGAATTGCTTATGTACTCAATGAAAACGACCTGATAAAAGCCATGAATATTCTGAGGAAAGGATTGGAAGAATATAAAAAAGAAGAATTAGCAATGAATCTTTAATATAATAAAGGATACTAAAAATGGCAAAATTAATTACAAACCAAAAAGAGTTTTTATCCGAAATAATCGACAATATTCTACCCAGTTCTAATAAACTGTTTTTCCTTGTAGGGTATTTCTACTTCTCAGGTTTCGAGCAAATGTATAAAAACATCAATGATAAAAAGATGAAAATATTAGTTGGTATGAATATTGAAAAAAACATATCAAACAAAATTAAAGAATTCACCATTATTCAGGAAATTAATCAATCCAGATTAGAAATTAAAAAAAGCTACTATAGGTCTTTTGTTGAGATTTTTAATGATACAGATTATTTCGATTCCGAAGAAAAACAGGAAGCATTCAGAATTTTCATTAACAAAATAAAAGACGGAACACTGGAAATAAGAAAAACCGAACATCCCAATCACGCAAAATTATATCTATTCGAGCACAAAGAAGAAGTAAATCAAAATGGCTTAAATCCGGGAACAATGATAACCGGCTCAAGTAATTTGACAAGAGCAGGTTTGAAGGGACAGCATGAAATAAATGTAATTTTACGAGATGAATATCCGGAAGGAAAAAAAATCTTTGATGAATTGTGGGAAACAGCAATTAATATTGTGAACGAAGGGAATTTAGATGAATTTATAGAGGAAGTTGTTGGGAAAGTATGGATCGATAAACTCTATAAACCATATTTGTTTTACATCAAAGTATTAATTGAATATTTCTCAATAAAAGAGTCTGGAGAAATTACATTACCAGATGAAATCACAGACGGACAATTCTTCAATTTGAAATACCAAATCGATGCGATAAAGAAATCCATGCAAATCATCGAACAGCACAATGGTGTATTGATCTCTGACGTTGTAGGACTTGGAAAAAGTATCATTGCTTCCGCAGTTGCTTTTAATATGCGTAAGAAAGTAATTATAATTGCACCGCCCAATTTGCATTATCAATGGGACAAAGAATATCGTACTATTTTTAACTTTAATGCTGTTGTTTTCGGAACAGGTTCGATTCCTAAAGCTCTCGATCACCTGCAGAACGTCTGGAATGATGAAGAAGTTTTAATAATTGTGGATGAAGCTCACAAATTTCGTAATGAAAACACAGATGATTACATAAATTTGCACAGACTTTGTCAGGGAAATAAAGTGATGCTGCTTACAGCAACGCCCTTCAACAACCGACCGCAAGATATTTTTGCGATGATCAAGCTCTTTCAAATTCCCTCCAAGTCAACTATTCGAACAGTCGATAATCTTTCCTTTCAATTTCAGAAAATGATCAAAGAATATAGAGCGATAAGCCAAGAGAGAAAAAAGAAGGATGTTGATGAAGCAAAGCTGAAAAGAAGAATTCAAGTTCTGGCAAAAGATATTAGACATATTTTAGAACCTGTTCTGATAAGACGTTCACGAATCGATCTAAAAAACATAACAGAATATAGAGAAGATCTGAAAAAACAGGGTTTCAGATATGTGTTTGCCGAAGCTCCCATCGAAAAAGAATATTATCTCGGAGACTTGGCAGAATTATATCTAAAAACATTAAATACAATTTATCCTGAAGAATCCAAAAAAAAGAAAGAAAAGCAAAAGGATAAAATCGAATTCATCGGAGCCAGATACAAACCTGTAAATTACCTGAAAGATTTAGCGAAATTTAAGGAAAAGCTTAAAGCCGAACACCAACACATCGATGCTGATGCAATACGCGTTGCTCAATCCAATCTGGCAGATTTTATGAGAAGACTGTTGGTTTCTCGTTTTGAAAGTTCCGTAAATGCTTTTCGATGCACGCTGAATGCGATGATCAAATCAATGGAATCAGTGAAAGAATATTATCATAAAGCTGCCAGAGTTCCTGTTTTTAAGAAAGGTAATTTGCCGGACATCGATTCATTGGATTTAGGAGAAGATGCTCTTAATGATCTTGAAAATTATAATTTTGAAAAAGAATTGGGAAAACATCTTGAGAAAGGTCTGTTTTTCATTCCCAAAGATGACTTGAAAGAAGATTTTATCAAAGACTTAAATCAGGATTTGAATTTGCTGAAAAGCATTAGAAAGGATTGGTTTGAAGACGGGATTCAATCTGACCCAAAACTGGAAAATTTCAAAATTGAAATTCAATGGCAACTGCAAGCTGATCCCAAAAGAAAGATAGTCATTTTCAGCGAATACACCGATACTGCAAAATATATATTTGAAGAAATAAAAAAAGATAAAAACATCAGAGCGTTTTATTTTGACTCAAGCGTCTCATCCACTAAAAATAAAAAAATCATAAGAGAAAATTTCGATGCTTCCCATAAAATCCAGAAAGATGATTATGATGTCATTGTAGCAACGGACGCACTTTCTGAAGGTGTAAATCTGAACAGAGCGGGAACGGTTTTCAATTATGATATTCCTTATAATCCAACCAGAGTAATTCAAAGAGTGGGAAGAATCAATAGAATTGGAAAAATGCTGTTTAATAAACTTTATATTTATAATTATTTTCCAACTGATATCGGTGAAGAGGAAATTAGGAAAAAACAAATTTCCACTCTTAAGAAAGCAATGATAGACGCTCTCTTGGGAGAAGATACAAAAGTTCTAACTAAAGATGAAGAATTGCGATCTTACTTCTACCAAAAATATAATGAAGCAATAAAACTTCAGGAACAAGAATCGTGGGACACAAAATATCAAGACGATCTATATTATCTGAAAAAATCGCAACCTGACTTAATTGAAAAAGCTCTATCCATTCCCCGTCGTTCAAGAGTTCAACGATCTGAAAAAAAATTAAAATCCGGAGTAATTATTTTTGGCAAGAAAGCAGAAGACTATACTTTTAGATTGGGGACAAGTGAAAAAGAATCCCATGCACTTTCAGTTGAAGAAGCATTTGAACTTTTTGAAGCTGAAATTTCCGAAAATCCCAAAGAAGTTTCTAAACAATTTGAAAAAATCTATCAGCAAACAAAAGACAACATGTTCATTTCCAAAACTCAAATTTCAACTTCCGGTAAAAAAGGTGAAGCAATCAATAAAATCGAGAAATTGATAGAATTGATTCCCGAAAAGAAAGATTATCTTTCCGACTTGTATTTTGTCGCAAAAGAACTGAATAGTTTACCTGATGGTGTTTTTACAATGATCAGACAAATAAATGAAGAAAATTTGCATGAAGATGTTGAAGATTTAATGAAATTAGTGACTCATTCTTACCTGGCAAAGATCATTAAAACAGCAAATAAAATTGACGAAGGAACGGAAACTTTGATTCTTGCCGAAGAATTAATTTAGGAGATCTTATGAAAGCAGTAGTAACTTGCGATATAATTAAATCACGTCAATATTCTAATTTGGATAGAGATGAAATAAATAGACTTATTAAAACAAGCTTCAACGATTGCTGCGATCTTGTCCCTGAAGCTAATGCCGATAAACTTTCTTTCAGTATTATCCAGGGGGATGAATTTCAATTCCTGATCAATAAACCTGAATACGCTTATCAATTTGTTGTTTTTTATCGATTGATCTTATCACGATCTAATATAAAATTTTCTTTTAGATCAGGGATCGGTATTGACGATATCGTTATACAAGATGAAAATACTTATAAAATGGATGGTCCTGCTTTTCACAAATCACGAGAAGGAATCAATGAGTTTGAATTAAAAATAAATAAATCAAGACTAACAATTATTAAATACGGGAAAGTGCAGATAGATAATGAACTTAATATGATTTGCATTTACCAGGATTTGCTTGAATCAAAATGGTCTGCAAAAAATAGAAGTTCTATTTTGGCAAAAATTAAATATCAGACTCTTTCCGAAGCTGCTTTACATGAAAATGTTACATATCAGGCAATCCAAAAAAATCTTAAGGCAGCTTTTTGGGAAATTTTTTTCGATGGAATTGAATACATAAGAGATCGTCTCAACACAACCCTGACAGGTTGAAAAAGAGTATTACCACCCAATAGGGTTGTGTTTTAATGTTTCAACACATTGGGGTTGTGTTTTCATCTTGATCAATCTATCTATTATTCCTGTATAGGGTGAACTCACTAAGGAGTGTTTATGCTTTGGAAATTGCTTTTAGCTCATGTTATAACTGATTTTGTTCTGCAATCGAAAAAAATGGTGGAGAATAAGGCAACTATAATAACTAATCTGAAGCATTGTGTTGTCTTGTTTGTTTTCTCTACAATATTTCTTATCAATGTTCTAGACATTCAAATAATCCTTATGCTTCTTATTATATCTGTAACTCACGGTATTATCGATTTCTTAAAAGTAAAACTGGAAAAGAATAATCAGAATTCCAAATGGATGTATTTTTCAATAGACCAATTGCTTCATCTTCTTATCATTATGCTTGCAATATTTATCTTTAAAAACAATATCTGGATCACATATCAGGTAAAAATATTCTCAATTATCCATGCTGTAAAATGGTTTAAGATAGCTACCTTCTTTTTTATAATAACATTTGGCGGTAGTTATTTCGTATCACTTATCTGTAAAAGTTTTACAGAAGAATTCGGGGAAATGGCTAAGAATGTAAGTAACAGCCTGGTAAACGCTGGAAAATACATCGGTATTCTGGAAAGAATCATAATTTCTGCATCCATAATTGCCGGTCGTTATGAACTTATCGGTTTCCTTATTGCTGCAAAATCCATTATCCGGCATCATGAAACTGGTAATAAGGCTTTTACCGAATATTTCCTCGTTGGTACTTTCACCAGCTTTATCTGGGCAGCAGGATTTACGTATTTATATTTAGCTTTTTGAAAATAATAAATAGGAAACTATTATGACTTTCAACTTCAATGCACCATACAACCGGGAAAACTGGATCACCTTTTTCAGACAACAATTTCTCCCACAAGATTTTTCTCACATTACAGAGAAAGTAACTTGTGAATTCAAATCAAATTGCATCAATGAAGACGTTCTCTATCTGGGCGAATCACAATCTTTGAAATTAAAAGTTTATGAAATGCAGCACGATTCGGAGAATGATCCCAGAATCGGACTTTCACGAGATGCTTTTAAATTCATCGAACATCAAAAAGTTAAGAATGCTCTCATCCTGTTTATTTCCGAAAATTCAGAAAATTACCGGCTCTCACTTATAACTCGTGAATTGAAATTGGAAGGAAAGAAAGTAACAAAAGAATTTACCAATCCTAAACGCTATTCTTATTTTATGGGACCGGACGTAAAGAAACATACGATCGAAGAATTTCTGGTGAAGAAAGGTAGAATAAAAGATGAAGAAGACCTGAAATCAAGATTCTCAGTAGAAATCGTTAATAAAGAATTCTATAATAATATCGCTGAACTTTTCACAGAACTTGTGGGTGGCGTGAGAAAGATCGGAAGACAAACAAAAGAATTTAAACAGCGTCTTAAACTTCCCGATACAACTAATCACACTTTAATGCAGGAATTTGCTGTCAGACTTATCGGCAGAATTGTATTCTGTTGGTTTTTAAAGAAGAAAAAATCTGAAAACGGAATCTCGCTGTTTCCGAAGAAGTTCTATCGGTAAAGGCAATTAAAGACAATTATTATCATACAATTTTGGAACCGCTTTTCTTTGAAGTGATGAATACTCCGATAAATGAAAGAAAAGAAAGATATAAAACATCTGAAGTTCTGTGTCATCCTGAGCTTGTCGAAGGAGAAAGAGCTGAAGATGATAAGAGTCTAATCAGCTGGTCTTCCATTCCTTTCCTCAACGGTGGTCTATTCGATCCCAATTTACATCAGGATTATTATAAAACAGACGACTTTCAAGGGAAATCTATTTATCAAAATACATTGGTTATTCCCGACGATTGGTTCGTAAAATTCTTCTCCATTCTGGAATTGTACAATTTCACGATAGATGAAAACACTTCCATCGATATCGAACTTTCTGTTGATCCGGAAATGCTCGGTAGAATCTTTGAAAACCTGCTGGCAGAAATAAACCCTGAGACACAGCAAACTGCCAGGAAAGCAACAGGTAGCTATTATACTCCCAGACCTATCGTGGAATATATGGTCGATGAATCGCTGATCCAATACTTATTAACAAAATTAGACAGTCCCCCTTTGGAAGGGGGAATAAAAGGGGGTTCTTCTCTCGAACAAAAAATCCGCAATCTCCTCGATTATACCATCGAAGAAAACGAACTTACCAAAGATGAAAGCCTGAAAGTTATAGATGCGCTCGATAAAATAAAAATCCTCGATCCTGCCTGCGGTTCCGGTGCTTTCCCGATGGGAATTTTACAGAAGATGCTTCTCATTCGCCAGAAAGTCGATCCCGAATCTATCGAATGGGTGATGAAACAATTAGAAATGATCCCAGATCAATTGGTGCGTAAAACTTTTGAAGACAAACTTATGGATGAGAACTGGGATTATAAATACAAAATGTCCGCCATTCTGCATTCCATTTACGGAGTAGATATTCAAACAATTGCTGTCGAACTTTCCAAGCTCCGCTTCTTCCTGACCCTGATGGTAGATGAAACTGTAAATGATGATAAACCAAATCGTGGTATTAATGAACTGCCTAACCTTTCATTTAAATTTGTGGCTGCCAATACTCTTATCGGTTTACCC
>JACNIV010000342.1 GCA_014382915.1 Candidatus Cloacimonadota bacterium
ACCAGGAATGTCCCATAGTCGGGAGTATGATCACCAGCTATAAGGTCGAAATGAGGAACCTGGAGTATCAGATTATACCTGTTCACCGGTTGCCTCCATTTGGTTTCTAATGATGAAAAATACAATTTTGATTTGAAATTTAGCCACTCATAACTACCACCTATATTCATCAGGAAATTAGCCCATTTATCGGAATCTTCTTTTTCTTCAGAATCACTTGTCACATTATCCATATAGGATGTGAAAGTAGCTTTTCCACTAAGGTTAAGAGGTAATTCCAGTATTTTTTCCTTAACGTTTGTAACCCAGTATTTCGATTTGATCTTGCGCCCATCGAAGTGCATGGCAGTGACATTATAGTTATGTTTACCAGGTTTAGCGTTCTTCACTTCATAAACGATCATATTGGAAAAAACCTTTGCCAGAGAAGTGACATCCTCTCCATCATAGAAAAACCTTATCGTACTGTGTTCAATCTGATCTTCTACAGCAAAGAAAGAAATAGCTATCAGAATATCATTAGAGATATCGGAATAATTGTAATCCGGGGAAAGCAGAACAAAGCCACTCTGCTCTGTAATCGGTATCTCAGAGATAATTCGGAAAGGATTCAATTCAGGATTTATCTGCGGTAGTTTTTCTTCGTTCCCATCATGAAGTTCAGCCATGAAATAATACTCGATACCGCTTTGAAAGCTTCCTGCATCTATAATTGCAACAGAAAAAACAGGATCGGTTTCGGAACCTCTTTCCATATCAAGTTCCGAGAATGACAATGAACCGCTTTCTCTGTACAACACTTTAACATTGAAAATATTACTGAAACCGTCTCTTACCTCGAGTGTCAGATTAAGTTTCTCTCCCGGTGTAATAGATACCGGCACTTCGTGATGCAAAAGAATATCGGAAAAAAGAGATGAGAAAAACAGAACAATACCAAGTAAGATAATAGTCTTTTTCATATCTTCACCTATTCAAAATCTATTTTTATCGTTTTCTTCTCTCCATCATTGTTCTCAAGTTCAATCTCAAGTAAGTTGAATCCACTTTCCATCATTTCCATCTTGCTTTCTTCAATATCGCCTTCCTGGGTGGGCGAAACCAGTATCTTGCCTTCCCCTGAAGTTTGAGCTTTCTGACCTGCCGTTACGGTTGCTTCGTTGTCATCTGCTTTATTTTTCATATGGACTTCACCTTTGAAAGTAAATAGTTCTGTTTCCCCATTTTCATCTACTATCAGGAATAATTCGGTTCCCTTCACAGAAACAACAGTAGTGGGAGTATCAATTTCAAATGTACCGGTTTTCTTAGTTACCTTTGCCCAGAGCTCTCCAAACTGCAGGTAATTATTTTTATTGAGTTTGCCATTTTCCTTCTCTGCATTGATGGTTAGGATGCTGTTGGGAAAAAGTTTCACCACAGAACTTCCATCAACAAATTTAACAGCTGCAAAAGAGTTTTCTCTACTTTCCAGTTCGTCCTTATTAACAAATTCATCTCCAGTTTGTATCTGCCTTGATGCTTCTTCACGTGTCAATTCAACATCACCTTTTACTTTTAAGGCAATTGCTACCGAATCTGCTTCTAAGGTACAAACAATAATAACAAGTAGTAAAATAAATGATATTTTAGTTTTCATAATTAACTCCTATTCAACGCTTATATTTTCGATTATAAGATCACCGTTGGCGATCTGTTCAAGAATATCATTCAGTTCATCCATGGAAATAGTACTTCCCTGCCAAAAAATATTCTTAACATCATACCCGCTATTAATGAGTGCAATTAATTCTTCAAGACCCTCGATACTCAATTGTTCAAGGAAATTTATCAATATCTGATTGTTCATATCTTCTTCCTGGTCGGTGGATATCAGGAAAGAATAGATTATACTCTTGTAACTTCCTTCCTCTCCCACAGGTGTTAATACATCTGCCGAAACCTGCCAGGCATAAGTTCTGCCGATCATAAGATCGGGAGCATCTGTGGGATAGAGATAACTTGTGATTGTACAGAGGTCTTCAAAATAAGGATCCAGGAGCTCGATCTCTTCTGGCGTTGTATATTCTCCATCTATTTCGAATACTTTTATGGTATATTCGATAAAATTGGAAAACCAGATAAAGTTCGGATAATTATCGGATATGGGAGCCGGACCTAATCCAATTGGATTTCCGGGAGTAATCAGTGAAATGGAGATCGGGGACCGAATGGTTAATGTAGCAAATACTTTATTCGATACTTCATAACCTTCTTGACCTGCATGTCCGGGTTGATAGCAGGCTATTTCGAAATAGTAGTTTCCATCCGGCATTCTGCCTGTTTCTACGATCTGGTCTTCTATATCATCCAAAAACTCATCAAAATTCTGTTGTATTGAAAATCCCAGTGGATTTGTGTTTATGATTTCCTGATTTGTAAGTGGTGGTGGAAACTCTCCAGAAATATCTGGATTTAGTGTAGCATAAGCTGAATATTCATACCATTGCATTGTAGCGTGGATGACAAAGTCAACAGGATCACCGGAAAAAGTAACTGTGAAAATATTAGGTTGATTTCCAGAATCTTCCGGGTTAAAATATGCCGGGTAAAGAATGTTGTAAGTTCTCGTTGTTGGATTAACATCGATAGTAATTGGATATTGAGCATGCAGGAATGCTACAAGAATTAAAAAAATTAATAGAAATACTTTTTTCATAATCATCTCCTTTATTTATTTTGTTTGTGAAAATTCAATTATTTTTTCCAATAGTTCTCCGAAACTAAGTCCTGTTTCTTTAGCAGCCATTGGCGTTAAACTGAGTGCAGTCATGCCGGGAAGTGTATTGACTTCCAGAAAATAAAAATCCTTACCATCATATCTGAAATCGACTCTTGCATAAGCCTTGCAGCCGAATAGTTTAAAAATTTCCTGGGCTTGCCGCTGTATTTTCGATGATTCCTGCTCAGTTAATTTAGCAGGAACTTCATAAATAGTATGTCCTTTTGTGTATTTATTCGCATAGTCATACCATCCGTTCTTGGGTTTTATTTCCACAACGGGTAGTGCTTTTTCACCTAAGATAGCAACGGTTAATTCCCTTCCTTTAATAAATTGTTCCAATAGCACTTTATCACTGTATTTAAAAGCTTTCGAGGTTGCCTGCTTCAATTCATCTGCTTTTGCAATAATCGAAATTCCTACGGACGAACCAGAATCATTAGGTTTAACCACCATGGGAAAGCCTATTTTTTTTATGATCATATCTGAATCGATAACATAATCTTTATAAAGTAGATATCGCATTGGAATAGAAATACCGATATATTTTACCAGCACACCGGAAATATACTTATCCATTGAAATAGCGCTTGCTCTATAAGCAGAGCCTGTAAAGGGAATTTTCTCCAGAGATAATAGAGATTGTATCCTGCCATCTTCCCCTTCGGCTCCATGAAGTCCGTTAAACACGATGAATGGGTTGAATTCTCGAATTGCTTTTATCATTTCAGAATAAGTTTTATAATTGCTGGGATCGATTAGTTTTATTTCATACTTTCTGGATTCTAATGCTGACGCTACTTCATTTGACGTTGTTTTGGAAACTTCAGCTTCTTCCGAAAATCCACCGGTAAGAATAATAATTCTTCTATTTTTTCCCATGGGGTATTAACTCTTCATCAAACGGATTAATGTCAAGAATAATTACAAATTCGATTAAAATCATCTAAGAAACCCGCATACGATTTTGTAACTATTTCCTTGTTATTGATACCTATATACGGGAAAATTGCTTTCAAAATGTGAAACGCCATTACCAGGCGATGATCGTGGTGTGCATCAAGTTCTACGGATGCAGGTTGGCGGCAGAGAGGGTGAATTATCAAGCTTTCATCTGTAAACTCAGTATTAGCCCCGATACGTGAAAGTTCACTCATCAAAGCTGAGATCCTGTTGGATTCTTTATATTGCAGATGGGTTATATTTCGAAGTTGTGAAGGAGAATTGGCGAATAGAGCTAAAACAGCAAGAGTCGGCACAAGGTCAGGGATATCTTTCATCTCTACATCGATACTCTTTAACGAACCACGTGAAATGCATACAGATTTTGAAGACCTGTTCACGCTTGCACCCATTTTCTCCAGGATGGATAAAAACTGAAAATCGGGTTGCAATGATTTACCGGAAATGCATCTCGTACAAACTTCTCTTTTACTAAGTGCTCCCAATGCCCAGAAATAGCCGGCGGAAGAAAAATCCGGTTCGATTTCATAATTACCGGGATTTGCATATTCCTGCCCAGATTCTATGATAATTTTATTTTTAGTAAATTTGCATTTTACTCCAAAATCACGCATTATAACTGCTGTCATTTCAATGTAAGATCGTGAGACTATCCTTCCAATAAGATTTATTATAAGTCTTGAATTGTAAGCTGGAGCAATAAGCATCAAGGCGCTTATAAATTGGCTGCTGATATCTGCCTGCAGATCGATCTCTCCCCCGTTTAATTGTTTCCCAATTATTCGAATAGGAAAACCTGCATATTCGATATCTGCTCCCAGGGTTTGCAATATATCAATCAGTGGTAAAATGGGTCTTTTTTCTAATTGAGCGGATACCTTAATTGAACTATGGGTGTCCTGTAAAACGGCTAATCTTGCCAATAGAAAACGAAATGCAGTTCCTGAATCCTTTATATTTATTTGTATTTTATTGGTAACAGGTACATTTGGAATTATGGTAAATGAGTTTCCCTGCCATTCGAACTTGGTGCCAAGCGGTTTTAAATTATCTATCAAAGTATAAATATCGTTGCATTTAGAGTTATTCAATACTTTCAGCGGTTTACTTAAAAAAGTAGATATAATAAGTACCCTGGCCAATATGGATTTTGAACCTTCAAGTT
The DNA here is from genome assembly GCA_014382915.1 of Candidatus Cloacimonadota bacterium. Taxonomy (GTDB): domain Bacteria; phylum Cloacimonadota; class Cloacimonadia; order Cloacimonadales; family TCS61; genus JACNIV01. Next base: position 4,890 of record JACNIV010000342.1, read on the forward strand.
CTACATAACCTTCACAATTTAGTCTGCATTCCATAACTTTATTTCCTGCGGGTTATTTTCCATATTCAAATTCAGCTCGTCAATAAACAAATTTTTATTTTGACAATAAACACTCAAAATCATTTGTTTCTCATTATTTTATAGAGGTAAAAATATGGCATCATTAATTGAGGTTAATGATTTAACTAAAGAGTATAAAATGGGAAAGATTACTGTTCCTGCTTTAAACGGTGTAGACATCGAAATAAACGAAGGTGAATTTGTAGCTATCATGGGACCTTCAGGTTCGGGAAAATCTACCTTGATGCATATTCTGGGCTGTCTGGATACAGCCACCCAGGGCGAATATATTTTGAATAGAGAAAAGGTAAGTCATATAAAGAAGAAGAAGCTGGCATCTATCAGAAACCAACGGATAGGTTTTGTTTTTCAAACATTCAATCTTCTTCCCCATCTTAATGTTCAGAAAAATGTTGAACTTCCCCTGATGTATGCCGGTTATAGCAAAAAAAAGCGAACCAAACTGGCCAAAAAAGTCATTGCCGAAGTGGGCTTGACCGATAGATGTAAACATAAACCCTCCGAACTTTCCGGTGGTCAGCGCCAGCGTGTAGCTATAGCCAGAGCTATCGTGAACAATCCTTCCATTATCCTGGCCGATGAACCTACAGGAAATCTCGATACTAATTCGGGAGGTGATATTCTTACTATTTTCTCTGAACTTAACCTGAAAGGGCATACTGTGATAATCGTAACCCACGACGCTGCGGTGGCAAAAAGGGCAAATAGAGTTATCCATATTGTGGATGGTCTGATAGAAAATGGCGATATCTCTTAAAGAAAGTATTTACTTTGGTTTTTCCGATTTCTGGTCTCGAAAGGTTAGAAGCCTTGTCACTATTATAGGAATAATTCTGGGAACCATGTCTATTATCGTTGTACTATCACTTGTTAATGGTATTAATAAACAGACCCTGCAATGGATGATGGAACGTGGTGGTCTCAGTAAAATAACTGTCCGTAGAAATTGGCGATACGACAACCCGAACAATGCCAGAACCTATTTCACCTGGAAAGAGATCAAATTTATACGCTCCCTGGTTCCGGAAGCCAAATATATGAACCCGCAAAAAAATTACTGGCTGCGGCACAGTTATGAAGATAAGGAATATAACTGCTCCATCAATGGTGTATTACCCGACTTCACCAAGATCGAAGAGTGGGATACGGAAAATGGCCGCTTTATCAGTGAATTTGATGTAAACCAATCTAACGATGTGATAGTTATCGGAACCATGGTAAAAGAAGAACTTTTTGGAAACAAAAATCCACTCGGGCAATTTATCACGGTTCATGGTAGGCGGTTACAGGTTATAGGCATAATGAAGCATCGCTATATGAAAGGTAACAATATTGGCAATGAAAATGCTCTTAGTTATCTTAACCGTAGAACCTTTATCCCCCTTAGTACAATGATCCACAAAGGTACTGGAGATGACAACATTTCCACCTTAGCCTTGAAAGCTCATGATGCCGAAAGTGCTCCTGAATTAAGAAAAAAGCTGGAAGCGATAATCCTTAACCTGCGGCATGGTGAACCCGTGTTCATGATCGAATCCGCACAGGAAGAAGCAGAGGAAATGGCACAAAGCCAGAAAACATTCCAGATCATATTTTTTATTATCAGCATTATTTCTCTACTGGTGGGAGGTATTGTGATAGCCAATATCATGCTGGCTTCCATACAGGAAAGAACACGCGAAATCGGTATCAGGTTGACGGTGGGCGCACGTAGAAGAGATATTTTTATCCAGTTCCTGGTGCAAACAGTTCTGATAACTTTTATTGGCGGAATACTGGGTACCCTGGTGGGATTATCCATTCTGGAAATGGTGAGCGGATACCTTGAAATAAAGTTAATTGCTGAACTCAGCATGGTACTAATAGCATTAACTGTATCGGTGGGAATAGGTTTACTTGCCGGTATTATTCCTGCCATTATGGCAAGCAAATTAAATCCTGTAGAGGCTTTGAGATATGAATAAAAAAATAATTATTTTTTTAAAAGCATTCCGTACGAATTTTAAGGAGCAAAAAGTTTACAGTCTTTCTGCTTCTCTTACGTATGTTACACTGCTGGGATTTGTTCCCTTCATCATCTTTATTTTATTCTTCATACCTACATTACCATTTTTAAGATTGGAAACACAGATAAAAGATGCTATCATTACCACCTTTGTACCCGAATCTGCAGATATGATCTATCAATATATCCTGCAATTAGCCAGTAAGAAGATCCCGTTCAATCTTTTCAGTTTTGGTATCCTCATATTTACTTCCTATTCACTATTCAAGATCATCAACGATACGTTTGATAATATTCTAAATGTTCACGAATACAGGAAAATAACTTTTTTCGGGGATATTGTAAAATTCTTTGGAATGACGATCTTTGGTTCACTGCTCATATTAATACTTTTATCAACCTCTTCCCTGCCAATTATTTCCAAATTCTACACGATCCCATATATTCAGGGGATCTTTTTATATGTTACACCATTTATGATATTGTTTATAATCTTTACACTGGGTTTCTTTTACATTCCCACTATAAAAGTAAGAAAACGCTCCATTATGATAGGAGCAGCGACCTCTTCTGCCATCTGGATATTATTTAAATCATTGTTCAACTGGTACATTGGCAACCTTACGAATATCGAGCTGATCTTTGGTTTCCTAGCTTCCATTCCTGTCTTCCTTTTTTGGATCTATGCCAACTGGGTCATCATACTCAGTGGTGTGATCATTGTTTCCATCCTGGAAAAAAGGCATCTCGTTAGTAGTATCCCAAAAGCTGATCTGAATACAGTTAAGATCACTTTCGAGAAAATGATAACCGATAAAAACATGGAAAAAATCGTTTCCACTACAATTCCCCGGGATGAGATGAAAAATATTTTACGGGAGATACTTCAAGAAGAAACTGTAGAAACTGAGAAAGCAGAAAAAAATCAGTTTACAGAAAAAGACGAGTAAATTCTTTCGCAATTTGATAATTTGAAATTAATTGAGTGGAGACGTGTCCGAGTGGCTTAAGGAGCACGCTTGGAAAGCGTGTATACGGGTAACTGTATCCAGGGTTCAAATCCCTGCGTCTCCGCCAGTTTTGCGTTTATGAGTTGAAGCGTTTAAGCGTGAAACTCAGCTTTTTCCCGAAACTTCTTCCAATTTTTCTCCACTTTATTAATTATTACTGATTTACATTCTGTGTAAATCCAACATCTAAATCTTTAAATAGTTTTTTAATATCTGGCTCAATATTTATCAAACCTAGTTTACCTTCTCCATAATGCTCTCTAATCAGATTGAAAAACTCTAAACTAATGTAAATCAACTCTCCAAGCTCATTTGGTGTAATATTAGCTTGTTTGTAAAGATTTTTTTCATCAAACTTGATGTTAAGATGTGCAAAATAGTTACTTCGGAGGATGACTACTTTTTCCCATATAACTCGAGCTTTGTTAAACTTTTCTTCAAGTTGTATTAACTCCTCTTTTGAGAATGTACATTCATTTTTAGCTAAGTTCAATAATTTGTTAAAATTGTTTGTTTTTGAATTTGAATCGTAGAGCTTATATAAGGAGACAATTAAAGTCAAAAAGTAGGATTTAATAGAAGTATGAAAGAAAAGTATGTATCTACGCATGGTTTCTATAAATTTTGGTCGTTCTGGTCCACGCAATTTCCACCACAAACAGTAGTTATAATGTGCATTATAGATTATCTCCAATAACGGATTATTATTATGTCTAACTAGTGACTTTAGATCACTCATTTACGTTATTTCTCTTAGTTTAACCATCATTTCAACAACAGCATCTTCTTAACTTTCTGGTAATAACCTGTATTTAGTTTATAGAAATAGATTCCTGAACTAACTTGATTGCCGTTGGAGTCTTTGCCATTCCAGATAGCAGAATGTTCTCCGGCTGGTTTTGTTTCGTTAACTAGTGTCTTCACTTTCTGTCCTTTAATATTGTAAACTGAGAGTTCTACCTCACTTTCTTCTGGAAGTTGATAGCTAATCGTTGTCACTGGGTTGAAAGGATTTGGATAGTTTTGATTCAGATTTGTAACCAGGGGAATTGAATTCTCATCTATACTCACAACAACATTCTGATTTTCATAAGCACCCATTTCAATTCTCCCTCCAAAAATTCGAGGATTACCAGCAAGGTCATATTCGGGTAGATTCAAACCTGTTGTGTCTGGAATGGCAGTATTAACGCAAGGAGAATCATCTAATAATGAGAAGGGAAAATTTCCATAACCAACAAATAGTGGGTCTTCATCTATGTTTCCTGTCCCTTCCCAACCGCCTTCAATATTCGAATATATTGCTAAAACAGAACAATAACCAGAACCTAAATGGATTTCCTCAGGATAATTATCCCAAAGAATTGAATTAGTTACAACTGGATATGAACTAGTACTGCTGTAAATACCTCCACCTAATGTTGCTGAATTATCTGATATTGTATTATTAACCAAGTTTAAAGAAGAACTTGTACAACAACAAATTCCACCTCCATAATCAGCAGAATTATTAGTAATTAAAGCATTAATAATAGTTGGTTCCGAGTCGTTTTCACAGTAAATTCCACCACCAAGATCCGCAGAATTATATGAAATTGTTAAATTCGTTAGAATTGGGCTTGAGTATTCATCACAGAAAATACCACCACCATATGTTCCTGCTATATTACCTGTTATTGTTACATTCGTTAAATTGGGACTGGATTCATAACACTCAACACCACCACCACCATAACCGTTATAATTGTTTGTAATAATTGCATCTTGT
>JACNIV010000343.1 GCA_014382915.1 Candidatus Cloacimonadota bacterium
GCAGAAAACCTTAATCTGAACAGCAATATCCCCGGTATCGATTTCAGTAAGATAATCCTGAAAGACATTGTAAAACATAAGGAAGGATATTGCAGTCCTGTATTTCCAGTGGATCAGAACAAGCTGTTTTTCTATTACCTTTATCATCTGGAACGTCCAAACCAGAATCAATTCTACTCTCAAAAAGCCTTCTTTAAAAGTGACATGATAAATAAGAAGTATGATCAATGGATCGAGCAATATAAAATAAAAAAAGGTATTAAGATAAAATACTGATCGGAGAATTTTATGAATAAAAGTAATTATCAGAATCTTCTGGATAATCTATATGAAGGCATCTATTATGTTGATATTAAAAAAACAATTAAATACTGGAGCAGTGGTGCGGAACGGATAACAGGTTATTCCAGCGATGAAGTCCTCGGTAAAAGATGCAGTGAAGACATCTTGAAACCACAAAGTCTGGATGGCAGAGAAATGTGTAAAACAAATTGCATTCTCACAGATACACTTAAAACAGGAAGTTTTGCACAAACCGAAATATATATAACTCACAAAGATGGCCATAAGGTTTTAATTGCCCTCAGGGTAGCTCCAATGTACGATCATATAGGTAAAATTGTTGGCGTAACCCAGATCTTTACGGACAGCAAAGATAATATCGATCTTGACGAGAAAGAAGCTGAAAGCAGGAAGACAGCCTATTTTGATCCCATAACGAAACTTCCTAACAAGAACAGTTTCGAAATGGTTCTGAATTCTACATTCAGCGGATTCCGAAGAAATAACTGGTCTTTCGGGGTTTTCCTGTTCACTATAGATAATTTTAGTAAATTTAAAGATATTTATGATTTGGAAAGCTGTAATGAAATCCTAAAGAAAGTTAGTTATGCGATAGTGGATAACCTGCGGCCTTTTGATACTCTTGGGAAATGGTCGGAACAGGAATTTGCTGCCATTGTAATAAACGTGGATGATGACAAACTTACACTGATCGGTGAAAGGATAAAAACATTGATCGAAAAAACAACCATCCCTGTAGGTAAAGGAAGTATAAAACTTACTCTTTCTATCGGGGCTTCAATTGCTTCACAAAATGATTCATCCGAGATATTGATGAGCAAGGTGAAATCACACCTTGAACATAGTATTAAAAAAGGTGGAAATTGTCTTACAATAAAAATTAATACCTGATCCCGAGATCTGTTACGATTATTTTCAGCAAAGCTGTTTCCACGCTCAAAAGAATTTAGGTAAAGTATGAAATTCAAAGCTGTTATTTTTGATATGGACGGAGTTATCATCGATAGTGAACCATTCTACCAGGAAGTGCAGATCGATCTCTTTCATAAAATGGGTATATTTGTTCCCCCGGAAGAATACAATACCTTTATCGGTGCCGGTATGCGGGAGATGTGGAATATGATAAAATCTTCCCGCCGTCTCACACAACACATAGAAGAACTGATTAAATTAAACAACAACGTCCTGCTGGAATATTTCAAGGAATCGGCTGCATTAGTTCCAACACCTTTTTTTACTGATTTTCTTGCATCCATCCTGGCAGCAGGAATGAAGACAGCAGTTGCTTCTTCAACTGCCAAACCGGTAATCGAAGTTATCCTAAAGAAGTTGGACGTTTATAATTCATTTGATATTATCGTAAGCGGTGACGAAGTAGAAAATGGAAAACCAGCTCCCGACATCTTTTTGGAAACAGCTGCACGATTGAATGTAATACCTTCGGAATGTGCGGTAATAGAAGATTCTACTAACGGTGTGAAATCAGCAAAAAGCGCTGGCATGTACTGCCTTGGCTACCATAATCCACACTCAGGCTATCAGGATATTTCTGCTGCGGATAAAATAATTAATAGTTTTGCGAAAATCAACATTGATGACCTGAAATGAAAAAGAATTGGATTATTCTCGTTTTCTTATTTCTTCCTGTTATCATTTTTACAGTAACCGTCGATACTCTTTTTATTCTGCATACCACCGATATTCACGGTCATCTTTTGCCGTATGATTATTTTAACGATGAGCCGTCCGATCGCGGTCTGGCAAAGATCTTCACAAAAGTGCAGGAATATAGAGCAGAGTATAACAATGTACTCCTGATAGATAGTGGTGACTTGATCCAGGGAACACCACTTACTTATTATTTTAACATGATAGAACCCGAAGTTCCCAATCCCATGATACTTGCAATGAATACAATGAACTATGATGCATTTACAGTTGGCAATCATGACATTGAGCAAGGTATTGCTGTTTATACCAGGTTGGAAAAGCAATCTGAATTTCCATGGCTTTCTGCAAATTCCTGTCTGGATGATGGTTCAACTTTTTATTCTCCGTATAAGATCATAGAGAAAAACGGGATCAAAATTGGTATTCTGGGACTTACAACACCGGGAATTCCAATGTGGCTCGATGAAAGTCTTTACCCTGGGATAACCTGGAAAGACATGGTGGAAACAGCTCGTATTTATACTGATTCCCTGCTTTCTGAAACAGATATCCTTCTGGGTTCGTTCCATTCTGGTTTTGATGAGAATGAAGGATTAGAAAAGTGCAAACTGATGGGCGTTCCTGTGGATAATGCTTCCGGATTGGTTGCAGAAAAAGTTCCTGGTTTCGACGTTATTTTTGGCGGACACTCACATCGAATTGTACCACAAAACAAAATCACAATTTCAAGTGATGAAACGCTTAAGATCAATTCCGGCTGCCACGGTATAAATCTTGGTGTGGTAAGGATAATATACCAGATTGACGACCAGGAAGTTACAATACTTGAAAAGAGCGGTTGGGTAGAACCGGTGAATAATATTGAACCCTCTGATGAGCTTCTTGCTTTAAGCAAACCATATCATCAAAAAATATTAAAATATATCAGAAAAAATATCGGAACACTTACAGATACTCTCAGCGGAGAAAATTCTCGATTTGAGGACACACCTCTCATGGAGCTTATCAATAATGCCCAAATGGATTTTACAGATGCAGATATCTCCTTTGCAGCATGTTTCAAACCGGAACTAAAGATCCCACCCGGAGATATTAAGATCAAAGATATTTATAATATGTATCCTTACGAAAACTATCTTTATGTTGTAGAAATGACAGGAAAGCAGATCAAAGACTTCCTTGAATATTCAGCAAGATACTATATCTGGGATGGAAATGAAATTTCAGCTAATCTCACAATGAAAGGCTATAATTGCGATATGGCAGAAGGAATATCCTATACTGTAGATGTTACACAAAAGGTTGGTAAGCGTATCAAAGATATAATCATAACAGCAACCGGTGAACCTCTTGATATAAGCAAGGAATATAAAGTAGCAATGAACAGTTACAGGGCAAGTGGTGGAGGTGGTCATATGGGGGCTGCAAAAGCTTCACAGGCGAAAGTTATCTTTAAATCCAGTAAAGAAATGAGAAATATCCTGGCCGATTACATTATCGAACTGGGCGGAATAAAACTGGAAATCGATAATAATTGGCATATAGAAAAATAATCTTAATTCCTGTAATGTAGAATTTGACATAATCAAATTCATATTTTATTTGGAATTATCTTTTTAAGAATCATATAAGGGGAGGAAGTAAATGCCGGTTTCAATGAAAACATCAGAAAAGAATTTTATAAAAAAGATGCTGCAATGGGATCAGAAAAAGGCATCGATCGAAGTTATAATTAATTCGGTATTTCTTATTATCGGAGCTTTAGTAATTCTAACTGACGTGTATTTTACTTATAGATATCTGAATAATCATGCGTCTATCTGGGTGATCATGCCGGGTTATGTAATTGGCATATTACTACTGTCTATTTATCTTGTAGGAGATCTGCGTATAAAAGAACGGCGTTATTTTGCATCGATCCTTAGAAGGATTATTACAAGGAAAAAAAAATAATCGGGTGAAGATGTACCCGGATTTCAGAATCTGTTCATTATGGGAATCAATTCGAATTGATCTGAATTGGAGGAATTATGAATAAAGAAATTAATAAGGTAACCAAACGTCATCAATTACCATGGTATTCTATATCACTTTTATTAACTATTCTTGGCGCGGTTTCTATTATATTACTTTTTGGAGTTTATTTTTATAATGAGCAAGGTATTGTTTTCTGGAGTATTATCGTTGCCTGGATAGCGATTCTTCTGGGAGCAGCAATGGAAATCGGCAGACAGGAAAAATTAAGAAGAAAAATGGAATCTGAAAAAGAGCAATTGATAATCGAACTATCGCAGGCGTTGGCAAAAAACAAAAAAGAAAAAGAAACCAAATGAGGGTATTGATAATAAATCCGGGTTCTACTTCCACAAAAATAGCTGTTTTCGAAAACGAAAAGGAAATCTATTTAAAGAACATAAAACATCCTTCCGACAAAATCAGTGAGTATGAAAAAATCGCTGACCAGTATCACTTTCGAAAAGAAACTATTTTAGAAGAACTGCAGATTGCCGGTATTGAATTAAAGACCATAGACTGCATTGTGGCTCGGGGAGGATTAGTTAAACCAATTCCTTCTGGTGTTTATAAAGTAACCGAAAGCTTAAAAGCCGATCTGCTAAAAGGAATTATGGGAGAACATGCCAGCAACCTGGGTGGTCTTATTGCAGATGAAATCGCCTGTTCCCTACCGGGTGTTAATGCTTACATTGTCGACCCTGTGGTAGTGGATGAGATGGAAGATGTGGCGCGTATTTCCGGTCATCCGGAATTCGAAAGAATATCGATTTTTCATGCATTGAACCAGAAAGCAATTGCACGAACTCATGCTAAGAAACTAGGCATAGCGTATGAAGAATTAAATCTTATTGTTGTTCATCTGGGTGGAGGTATTTCCGTGGGAGCGCATAAAAAGGGAAAAGTAGTGGATGTGAACCAGGCTCTGAATGGTGAAGGACCGTTCTCTCCGGAGCGCAGTGGTACTCTTCCTGCAGATGCATTAGCAGAACTCTGTTTCAGCGGGAAATACACCCTTGCTGTTATCAAGAAGATGATAACCGGTAAAGGTGGACTTGTAGCCTATATGGGAACAAACGACGCCCACAAAGTGGAAATGCTTGTTCGAGATGGAGATAAAAAAGCCAAACTCATCCAGGATGCAATGAGCTACCAGATAGCAAAAGAGATCGGGGCTATGAGCACTGTGCTGAAAGGCAAAGTAGATGCCATTCTTCTTACCGGTGGATTAGCAAAAAATTCACTGTTAGTTGATTATGTCAAAGATATGGTATCATATATTGCACCTGTATATTTATATCCTGGAGAAGATGAAATGAAAGCTCTTGCCATGAATGGCTTCATGGTACTGAAAGGAGAAGCTGAGGTCCTGGATTATCAATAATAAACAAGACCAGATCATCGAAATGCTCAATCCGGAAAAAGCATTCGAGAAAATAAAACTGAATACGAATAATTCTGATTTCTTTCTACTTGATCTTCGTTCTCCAGAAAAGGTAAGTGCTTCAAAATTCGGTGATTCTTTACATCTGGACTATAATGATGAGTCTTTTGATGACGAACTGGAAAAACTGGATAGGAATAAAATTTACTTTGTTTTTTGTACAAGAGGTTTGAAATCTAGTATTGCAGTAGAAATGATGGAAGACCTCGGCTTTAAAGAAGTTTATGGACTTGCAGGCGGTTTAATTGCCTGGCAGAAAAAAGGATATAAGTTATTTTGATATTATCATGAGAAAGAGATCATGTTTTTTTATTAGTTTTTTCATTATACTAATTATATCTCTTTCTTTAAATGCAACTTTAGATACGCTTTTTGCCGAATATATCCACATGGTTCCAGATGAAAAAGCTGAATTCCTGCTGAACAGGGGGATCGGTTACTTTAATCTGAACGACTATCAAAAAGCACTGGAATATTTGAAAACCGCTCAAAACAAATATAATCAAACAGGAAATAAAGAAGGAATTTCCAAGTGCCTGAACAATCTGGGTAACGTTTACAACAACCTGGGACAATATGAAAAAGCCCTGGAATATCATTTACGTTCTCTGGATATTGAGCAGGAAATCCAGAATAAAAACGGCATAACAAGATCATTGAACAACATTGGGAATGTATATCAAAATACTGGCGATCTGGAGAGGGCTTTGGAATTTTATTTGAAATCGCTTGAATTAACCTATGAAACTAACGACAAATCCGCCATAGCCAAATCACTGAATAACGTGGGAAATATTCATCTATCTCAAGGTGATTTTGACAGCGCCCTGGAATATTACACCCGTTCCCTTAAGATAAAACAAAGCATTCAGGATAAATTCGGAATTGCTAATTCATACAATAATATCGGTATTGCCTATCAGGGTTTGCATCAACCTGCCAGGGCTCTGGAATATTATCAGAAATCATTGCAGCTTGTGAAGGAAGTATATGATAATCACGGAATTGCTACGGCATTGTATCATTCCGGTATTCTTTATTTTGAATTGCAAGATCTGAAAAAAGCTCTTTCCACTTTGCAGGAAGCACTACAATATGCAGAACAGATAAATGATAGAAATATCATGATGTCCTGCTACAGAACCATTGCTGAAATATTCTCACAAAAAAAAGATTATCACAAAGCCTATGAATTCTATAAATTATATGCTCAAACAAAGGATGAACTGATCTCGGAAGAAAGCAGTAAAGCCATCATAGAAATGCGCGTGAAATATGAAACGGAAAGTAAAGAAAGAGAGATCGAATTGCTGAAACAGAACGTTGCCCTGAAAGCAGTTGAATCCAGACGGCAAACGCTTTTTATGATCATTATTACCATCGGTTTTGTCTTCTTTGCCATCATAGCTTTTTTTGTTTACAATCAGTTAAGACTAAAAGCTTATTCCAATAAGATAATAGCCGAACAGAACGAAAAACTGAAGAAAGCATATAAAAAAGTGGAAGAACTCGCCAGTATCGATTCTCTTACCGGGCTCTCCAACCGCAGGGATATCCTGAAAAAAATACGACATGAAGCCAACAGGTTCGACAGGAATAAAAAACCTTTTGCACTTATTATGGGCGATATCGATGATTTTAAATCGGTTAACGATACCTACGGTCACGAAGCCGGTGATACGGTGTTACAGGCAATTGCCGATTTTATTAAAACTAATATAAGAAAACAGGATACGGTAGGTCGCTGGGGTGGTGAGGAATTTCTTATACTGCTGCCCGATACAGGTTTGAAGGGTGCTAAATTCATTGCCGAAAAACTTCGTGAAGGTATTTTTTCTTACAAAATCCAGTACAGCAATTACGATCTGAATGTAACCATCACCTTCGGAGTTTCGGTTTACAAACAGCTGCGAGATATTAACGAATGCATAAAAGAAGCCGATCAGGCTTTATACCTGGGAAAAATTCGTAAAAAGAACTGTGTGATCTCCAGTGATGAACTTAAATAGAAATATGTATTTGACATATAGAAGTAATTTATATTTTTAGAATAAAAAGAATTATAATGGAGAAAGAATATGAAAGGGTTTATCGAGAAAATACCCAAAGCTGAACTTCACCTTCACATCGAAGGTACTTTTGAACCGGAATTGATGTTTGAAATTGCACAGAGAAATAAAGTGAGAATTCCTTATAAATCTATTGATAAATTAAAAGCTGCTTACGATTTTAATAACCTCCAGGAATTCCTGAATATCTATTACACCGGATGCAACGCTCTTTTAAAGGAACAGGATTTCTACGATATGACCATGGCATATCTGAAAAAAGCCCATCAGCAGAATATTCTTCATACCGAGATCATGTTCGATCCGCAAACTCATACCAGACGGAGAATACCCTTTAAGACCGTTATCACAGGAATCCAGCGTGCCCGGAAAGATGCAAAAAAAGATTTCGGTATTTCTACAAAACTGATCATGTGTTTCCTGCGCCACCTGGATGAAGAAGCTGCTTTTAAAACACTGGAAGAAGCGCAACCTTTTTACAATCAGATAGATGCTGTGGGACTGGATTCTTCCGAGATCGGGCATCCACCTTCCAATTTTGAGAGAGTTTTCAAAAAAGCCCGGGCAGAAGGTTACCTGCTTGTGGCACACGCAGGTGAAGAAGGTCCTGCCGAATACGTTTGGGAAGCACTCAACCTGATCAAAGTAGATAGAATAGACCACGGCAACCACAGTCTGGAAGATAACAGGCTGGTGCAGGAATTGGTAACAAAGAAAATGCCGTTGACAGTGTGCCCGCTCTCTAACCTGAAATTGAAAGTAGTGAAAGATATCAGCGACCATCCTCTTAAAAAAATGATGCAGAAGGGACTTTTTGTTACTGTTAACTCAGATGATCCTGCTTATTTCGGAGGATATGTAAATGAAAACTACCTTGCTATTCAACAGGCTTTGGAACTAACCAGGGAAGATATTATCCAGCTTGCCAAGAACTCTTTTGAGGCTTCTTTTTTAAATAATACAGATAAGAAAAAATGCATTTCTCAAGTAGAAGAATTCGTTAATTCGTACTCAGATTAAGATAAATTTTTTATTGACACTCAATACCCTGTTTTTGTTGTGTCCTCTGTGTTGTGGCGGGATAGCTCAGTTGGTAGAGCAGAGGCCTGAAAAGCCTTGTGTCCCCAGTTCAAGTCTGGGTCCTGCCACCATTATTTTATTAAGCTCACAGATATACACAGATTAATGCTGCCTTTCCACTCATCCCCCGAAAACCAACATTAGTTTTTAAGGTATCCCATTGAATAACAATCTCTCTCTCGTATCAAAGCCCCAGCTTTGATACGCATTTCTTTTTAGAGGTTACCAAGCTGGGGCTTGGTAACCAGAATGTACATGAGAGATACACACAGTTCAATGCTGTATTTTCAATTTGACAGAATCTATCCTCATAAATTATAGAAGAAAAAAATTAGGAAATAACTATGAAATTTATTGATATGAACGATTATAAAAGAAAGAAACACTTCGATTTTTTCATCAAACAGGATTACCCGCATATGAACCTGTGTGCAAATGTAGAAATAACACGATTAGCTGATTTTCTGAAAAGAAATGAATTTCCATTTTATTTTTCACTGATTTACTTCAGTATGAGAACTGCAAACCAGGTCAAAGAGTTCCGTCACCGCATCCGTAAGAAAAAGATAATTGAACATGAGGTTATTCATCCCTCATTTTCCGTGATGGCAGAGGATGATATATTCAGCTTCTGTACATCGAAATATTTTCCAAACTTTCACACCTTTCTGCAGAATGCACAAAATGAAGCTGAAAAAGTGAAAGCGAAACCGGTTATTGAAGATGAGCCCGGCAGGGATGACCTTGTTTATATCACCTGCATTCCCTGGGTTTCGTTCACCGGCATTTCACATCCGATGCATCTGCACCCGGTGGATTCCATTCCACGCATTGCCTGGGGAAAATATTTTAAAGATAATGGTAAACTTCTGCTTCCCTTTTCCGTGCAGGTTCATCATGCCCTGATGGACGGAGTGCATATCGGCAGATTCTTCAAGTTGTTCCAGGAATTATTAGATGAACCGGAAAAGATGCTGCAGGTTTA
>JACNIV010000344.1 GCA_014382915.1 Candidatus Cloacimonadota bacterium
CGGTTTTCATGACTATCGTTAATTTTTGCACTTTACCTTTTTTTACAAAAACCGTGGTGAAATCTCGATAAGTATTAAAGGGTTCGTTATTAACTGTAACTTTGTATCTGCCTGGCTTTAAAACCCAGATCTTTTCCTGCTCTCCCACCTCTTCTTCAGCCGGGAAATCGCTGCCGAAACTTTCACCCTTTTCCAGATCGAACACTTCATATCTTACTTTAGCAAAGTTTCGTTTTTCATCCATGATATCGACTATCAGGCATCCCCAATCGGGTTCAATGATAGTTTTATACCTGGGTACGATCTTGATATTATCTTGTTCCATCAGTTGATTGGCCAATCCCGAACCATATTTAATACTGTATATCCCCTCCAGAAGAGGAATTGCTGTTCCTATCTGTCCAGATTGCTCATACCCATATTTATCGATTATCGTATAAGAGGGTTCATTATCTGTGCGGGTTATGGCAGGAAGCAGCAGCAATCCTTTTCCGCTACTTATTTCTTCTTCTTCGGAAATTTCAAATATCAATGGTTCTACCTCTTCTCTTGTTATGATGGAGGGAAGGACAGCTTCAGTATCCATTGCAGAGTATAAAATTATTTTCCTGATAAAATTATCGGTCTCTTTTAATAGAACATCATTTATAACCTGTACAAAAGTGTCCATATCCTCGGACAATAGAGTTTTTTCTATATTTACTGAATGCTTAACCAGTATATCTGCCCGTTCGCTTTTTCTAAAGACAAAATCAATGTTCAACCGTGCCAACTGTACAGTTTCCGATTTAACTAATTCAATATTATTCAGATTGGTAATGATCTCAAAATCGGCACGAGTATCGAGAATTTCTCTTTGGGTTCGTTTAAAGATATTATAGCTGTTTAACCTTTTGGAGATAAGGTCGGGTATGGTTTTGGAAAGTTTAACACCCCAGAGATCATAATTCGAATAGGTTATGCGGGGACCGAAATGCCTGATTACGATCTGGTTCTTATTATAGATTTTAGGTATCTTGGTATCGTATACATAAACCGAAAGGTCCAGCGGAGTTTCCTGGCGCAATTCTTCCTTTTCGGAATGCTGATAATATTCCAGGATATAGTAGTTGGGAGATATTAATTCTCCCGCTGAACAACCCAATAAAAAAATAAATAATGTACCAAAAAACAGAATTCCTAATTTATTCATAATTCACTTCCCTGTTATTTTTTCCTGGACCTGATGAGAAGTGACGGATCGTCACTTATCTGTCTGGAAAAATCATTTAAATATTCAATCGTTTCCTTTAAAGCTTCGATGGTATCTAAAATATCCTGCCTGCTCTCCAGATGAGTGGCATCTATGTGAGTTAAAGTTATATCCAGTTGTTTAATAGCAGCATTCATATCAACAAGTAATCGTTCCAGGTTGGAATTTGCAATATCATTTGTTATTTTTTCGGTATTGGAAACAATATTCTCAACCTCTCCCGATTGCATGATTTTATTAATTTCCAGCATGATCTGTCTTGTTTCATCAGCTATGACCGCCAGATCCCGTGTGGTTGAACTCAGATTCGTTAAAACATTATTGATAGATTGCTGGTTCTCGGTTATCATTTCATCTACATTGTTAATAATGTTGTTTATTTTTTTTCTGTTTTCTTCGTTAGTTATTTCGGCAAGATTATTAAGAAGTCTTTCCAGTTTCTCAGAGATAATTTCTGCTTTTCCCGAGATACTTTCGAAGGTGGAAACGCCAGCCGGGAGAAATGACTTTGTCTTTAGAAAAGAAGCTTCTTTGCTGCCACCGGTTATTTCCACCTGTAGCAGTCCGGTAATACCAATGGGAATCAGGGAAGCTCGCATATCTTCTTTGATAGGAGTTCCTGCTTTCACACTTACGGTCACAATAACGTTAGTCACATCTTCAGCATCGATGGCAATATCATCTACCCGGCCGATGCCGATACCGCGGTACTTTACCGGTCCACCTATCTGTAAACCGGAAACTGAAGTATTTTCATAACGAATATGATAAATATCACGTTTTTCCATGATCTTACTACCTGCCACCAGAACCAGAAAGATTATCATTAGAACCGAAAATACAACAATAAAAATTCCTAACCTGAATTTCTGCGCACTACTCACCATAAAAACTCCTTAATTGTTTTCGAAAATTATTTTAAATTATATCAATGTCAAGTAAAATAGCTATTTAGTATTTAAGATAAAAGAAAATGTTATATAACTTATTAAGAATTAATCACTTCTTAGAACATTATTTCGATCCAGATGCTCAGGCTGAAAGTGCTTGTTTGCTGTTTACGTTTACGATCATCACTCCATTCGTAATTACTGGTCAGACCGCCATAAATATTTTTACTGAATTTATACGAAGCACCCGGGCTGATGGTGTATCTGATCTTATCAGTGGTTTTTTCAAAAGTTTCACGACCACTTATAGTGGCTAATGTTTTTTCCAGGTTAAAATTGAGTTGAGTAGTAAGTTCATTCTTCAGCTTTGTTCTTTTAAAGAAAAGTATCTTTAATCCTTTGGCTGCCGAAAAAGACCATTCCAGATGTGCAGCCAGTGATTGTGTTATAGTTTGTGTTTCTGAATAATTGTAATGGTTTATCGTTTTCGAATCGGAATAATTAGTGCTTAGACTGCTGGTAATATTATGAACCCAATTACCATGCCAGGAAAGCAGCGGGTTAAAGTTTATCCTGATATTCTCTCTGTCTGGACTGGTAAAATCCAGGTCTCCATCTTCGGTAATAGAATAGACATAGCTGCTGGTCAGGCGGGAACTGGTTAGTATTTTTTCAACTTTTATCAGTTTTTCAAACTCACTTAAAACCACACTTATATTGGGAAAAGTTGTAGTAACAGACTCGTTGCTGTAATTACCAAAGCTGCGCTTAATTTCCATGGAATATCCATAATTCGTGCTCAAGTTGTTCAAAATAGGAAATCCCACAGAAGTAGATATTTTGTCGTTAATATTCTTGGATAGTATTTCTTTATCATCACCGGTCTCATCAAGAATATGCGGCAGGCCGAGCTGATATAGAAAATCAGGTCGTTCTTTTCTGTCATCATAAGTAGTCTTATAAGTATTATTATAACTTACGCGAATATTTTCTATCCTGCTGATATAGCCTACAATTGAAGCCAGGATATTCTTTTTTCTTTTTGGAACTTTGGTCTCTCCCTCGTCTTTACCGGGAGTTATATCCCCTTCTTTTTTTACAGTCTCGGGTTCTTGTCCTTCAATTGGTTCCAGAGTGGTCTCATCACGGGATTCTTCCTGAGAACCATCCCCTAAATCGGTTTCTTCTTCAATTTGTTCTCTTCCTAATTCTTCTTCGTTTAACTTTTGCTCTTCAAGCATGCTTTCACGGATTTGTTCAAGCTTTTCTCTTTCTTCATCTTCTCTTTCCAGTTCCTGAGTACTAGGTGGTTCCGGGCTCAGTTTCTTATCCAACCAGACAGCCAGACTGTGTAAAAGATCATGGTTTTTCAAGGTAAAGTTGCCACCGATATTTCGTGTTACATTTCCCTTGTAATACAATGTATCCTGCGTTCCAATTTTAATATGGTCTTCATTATAATTTACGCTCGTATCTACATCGAACGCAAAGATATTATCCAGATATTTCGGATCGTATTTCAATTCGATATCCTGAATACGTTTTTTTTCTTCTCCAATATTATATTTCTTCCAGTAATTTCTCAACATCAGATCCCGTTTTGTTGTCAGGTTGTATGAAGCAGAAATATCACTGAAAATATCATATTTTACATTTGTTGCTGTGTCAAATGTTCTGGTTCGTGTGGTATTGCTTCGCACAACCCAATGCGGAATGGAATCGGTATAAGTTTCCCAGTACCAGCGTTTGGGATCAGCATCGGTATAGGTAAAAGTATTATTGAATGATTGCGGGAAAAAGAAGAATTTATAATTACTCCCTAAACCGATATCAACATCATCTTTATTGAAGGTAAGCTTGTAGGTGTGTCTCAAATTCCAGGTAAGGGTTGTATCGGCACTGGTGGCCGAGAGGGTTTTCTTCTTTTCTATGCTGGAATAAAGGGTGGTGTTTTTAATAGTATAGGCAAGTATCTTACTTTTTGGAGTTTTATCCTGGCTGAT
Organism: Candidatus Cloacimonadota bacterium; assembly: GCA_014382915.1. Lineage (GTDB taxonomy): Bacteria > Cloacimonadota > Cloacimonadia > Cloacimonadales > TCS61 > JACNIV01. The sequence continues at coordinate 4,146 of JACNIV010000344.1, forward strand.
ATTAATATTGGCATTGTAAGTCAATGATCTATTAACTTCACGTTTTTTATCTTCCTCGCTCAGATCTTCTCTTAGAATATCGGAAGTGGATTGGAACCGCGGGATACCCAGAGATTGGTTCCTGGATAAGTTCAAGGGTATTCTCCATCCCCATTCGGCAGGAAAGAACTTGTGCAGAGAATATTTATTAGATATGTTCAATTGGGTTCTTTCAACAAGTGCACTTGTATTGTAAGAACCGCTGCGGGCAGCGGACGACTGGAAATTTTCCGTCTTCCAGTCAAGGTTAATAGTAAGATCGGAAAAATCTGCAAATTTTGTAAAGAAGGTTGCTCTGGAGGCAAAGCCGATATCCTCGTAGGGATCTGCTACCCTGATGTCATCAAAATACAGCCTTCCACTGAACTCTTCTGTGGCAACCATGCCAAGTGATATCTGCCTGATATTGATTAGATTTGGTTCACCGATCATGCTGAATCTGTAGCCATCTTTTGTATAAGAAACATCATCTTTTGCGGAAAGTGACTTCAGGTGAGTTATATAGGGATAAGGTATTTCAAACTGGTGCCAGCCATCTCTATCCATTTCCAGATAATATTCCATTAGCTCCAGCTCATGTCTTATTTCATAATAATTCAGTGAATCGGCTCCCAATCTTATTATTAAAGAATCAGGTTTTTCTCCGATAGTTACAAATTCCAAAGCCTCTGCATATACCCAGAATCTGATCTTATTATAAGTTAAAAGATTGTAAGGTTCTCTAAACTCCTGGGTTGCCAGAGCGTAATGGCTGCTGCCAAGATTGGTGTAGTCAATGATCAGAGACTGTTCAAGAGTCTCTTCTCCCCTCTCTTCGATAACCGTATGAGGTGCTGGAGTATAGTGCATATCTTTCTGATTGTCGATGATGCCGACCAGCATGGTTTCCTCTTCAGATACTATTATCTTATCGGTCTCATCTCTGATGAAACCCTCTTCCCATTTATTGCCCACAACACCGATGGACACAATCTTCACTCTTGTACTGTCTTCCACTTCAAACCAGAGACGGGCATAACTTATTTTCTTTATATTGGGAACTTTCCCGGGTTCATTTGATATAGTCCGATAATTCTCAGAATCATGCAATGGGATGCGGTACAATCTCCATCCCTTATATTCACTTTCCAGGAATTCTTCGCCATCATTAAGGCAGACAGAATACTCAAAATAAATATCAGCAGTATTCAAACCACCGCTATTATCGAGGTCTTCGGTATCAAGTTTTTCGTTTCCTTCTGTTCCATTGATCTTTGGATATTCCACCTCGCCATTAATTGTAACCTCATCGTTATCGTAATTATCATCAGGATCATCCCCGGGTTCGCCATTTTTCACCCTGTCCAGCCCGATATCCTCGCCGTCATCCAGAATACCGTCCACATTTTGAAGGTTTTCATTCACCAGCAAACCATCTTCTTTGTCAGGTTTATCATTCTCTCCGGGACGGTAGAAATCTTCACTTACATCTCCCAGATCGATATGTAAAATAACTGGTTTTGAAGTTTGATTATAATTCAGTGTATCCACTCTAGCTAATATCTCAATATAGCGCTTTTTAGAAAAATCGATTTCATTCCCGATATATTTCATAACACCGGCCCAGTGTTTCATCTCCATGCCGGGAATTCCCATCTGCAGTGACTTGATCTTGCAGGCAAGGGGTATGACTCTCTCTCTCTCTTCTTTTTCAGTAAGAGATCCCGGATCATATACATCCCTGGCATATATGTCCTGTGGATTATAGAAATTCATTGCGGCTTTTCCAAAATCGATATAATTCCCGTCCGGGAATTCTGCCGGACGGCTGGCGGGATCCCAGGTTGCCCTAGTTACTCCCAGAGGATAGGAATCCAGAATAGATTCCATATCATCGATATAGGCTTCTTTTTTGTCGTGCTGTTTGGAACTACCGTATATTCTGGGAAGACTCATAGCTACTTCTCCGGAAATATTAACAGTCGATTTACTATCTGTTTTTATCAGTGGAAACCAGTCGACTATCTTTGTTATAAAAGGCAATTCATATTCCAGTTCACCGTCAATATCAGCCAGGATGATACTGCGGTTCTCATTACCGATCTTCGGTCGGTCTTCCTTTACTTTTTCAGACTGGTAGATAAATGTTCCGCCTATCTTCAGGTTCTGATTAAATCGCATATCGGCACGAATACCCATGATCGTCTTGCTTTCTACCGAAAACAATGGTTTAAACTGGTAATCAATAAAAATATCTACGTCGGGGTTCTTGGCTTCCGAAGCGAGAAAAGTGATCAAACCAAAATCGTAATCGACAAGATAATCGATACCTTGCGTCAGCTCGGTTTTATTGGGACCAATTTTAATAACCACACTTCCCGGTAGAATATTCATTCGACCCAGAGAAACCTGGTCACGTCCAATTTGACCTTTAACAGAAATATAATTATTAAATTCAGTATAATATGCTTCCTCATCCTCATAGATCACGCTGTCTTCAAGAGCATAAAAAGGCTTGATAAAGGGGAAAATGATATGGCCAGAATCCAAGTGTATCGGTGCATCATCTCCATTTATCACACCATCTGTATTCGTATCCAACCTCAAGTAATCATTATATGTTAAACTGGTTTGCTCAATACCTGTTGGTACAAGTGCAGATGGAATGTTGAAATTTGGTTCAGTACTGGCAGTAAGTGAATAGATATTAAGGTCAAAGCCATCATTACGGATATTCTGCATACCCAGGCTGTAGATATTGCGAATAGTCAAGTCCCAATATTCCGGGTCGTTAGTGAAATCCTGATTTCTTTTTTTCAGTAGTTTCACCTGCACAGGCATAGATGAATCGTCACCCACAATTATACCATCCATCCTGGTGTAGGTTATACCAACGGTGTAGAGTTTACTTATTGTATTGGGCAGGGTCAAGGTTATGATTCCGCTCTTATCATCAACAACGTAATCAGAACCTTGTATCAGAACATCAAAATTATAAACATCCTCGAAACCTATTTCCTTTCCTTCAATAGTTGTCTGGTTGTTATTTGCATTGCCATCATCAATGTAAACCATAATTTTTTCTTCAGGATTCGGTAAAACAGCAGCTCCTGCTGGAGTTAATGTCCATTTGCCATTTTCCAGCACAATAGCATTGTCTTTCCACCCCGTGGGATAAACAACACCTTCTACACCAATGCTCTCATTGTACAATTGATATAATGAAGATGGTTGATCGATGAAATAATGCGTCCGCTTCACATAATTACGGCTCTCTATCACAGTAGAATCTGCCTGAGAATCTCCTCGCCAGGTCTGAGTACTTTTCTTAGCTTCATCTTTCCCCAGGATGGTAGTAATTTCCAGGTTACCGGCTTCCAATTCCGTTTTTATACCAAACAAACCTTCTGAAGAGGTACTGTAACTGAAAAGCCTGGAGCCGGTCAAAGCCAGAGAGATATTTCCGCCATCAATACGTTTCACAACTTCGTCTTCTACGCCTTCATAGTTAATGTTTATTTCGGTTGGTACGGCAATTACATCACTTTCGGAACTGGACTGATGATTGATGTTAACATGAATCTTCTCGCCGATAGTTCCTTTCAGACGAAGGTTCAGGTCCTGTCTTATCTCCAGATCAAAATTATTTCTTTTTTTCTTTTCAGAGCTAGGATCATCGCGGGAAGAGCTGCTGCCGGCAAACGTTAATTTCTGGTTTCCATCCAGGCTAAGACGACCGGCCTTATTTCCCATGAATCTGCGAACGGCTTTGGGAAGAGCGATTTTAGGAAGCTCTATAATGATCTCCGGGATAAGTCCCGCACTCTCCGATCTGTCTGTAGTGCTGAGTAATTCTCTGCTGTTTGCTTTTAATATATCGCGATATAATTTTTTAAAATTATTTTGCACATAACTATCCAACGAAATGTAAACAGGCGGATACAATTCTATCTGGTTATATTTGACCTGAAGTTTAACGGTTTTTTCTTCAAAATCGATCTCTTTTTCTGTAGTGATCCGAATTCCACTGAAAAAATTCCTGGGAGCGCTGGTGATAGAATATCCTTTATGAAGCTTATAAAAATCGATCTCGTTTCCTTCCACATGAGCATATCCCTTCAGACTGATAGCCGGTAGAAATACGTTTGCAGCAACGCTTCTAAAACTAAATAGTGCTAATATCAGAAGGAATACTTTTTTATTCATTTAACCTTATTGTTGCTGGCAGATCATGTTTAAGCCATCCAGGGTCAGCATCTTATCGATCACATCAATTTCCTTTGAATTTCTGCAAATCAATTCAGCAATACCTCCTGTGGCAATAGTTTTAATTTTTCCCAGATTTTTATATTGCTCTTTCAATTCCTTTACAAATCCATCCAGCATGATTGCATTACCGGTTATAATGCCGGAAAGAAGAGCATCTTTTGTATTCGTTCCCAGTAAAGTATCAGGAGCTTGCAACTGAATATTCGAGAGTAGTGCGGCAGAATCAAACAGGTTTTTAGCTGAGGTTATCACACCGGGTGAAATGATAGTTCCATAAAAATTACCGTCCGCACTCACAAGCTGAATGGTGGTGGCTGTCCCGAAATCGCAGATAATACAGTTTGTTTTGTATTTTTTTAAGGCAGAAAAGGCATTTACTACAAGGTCCGAACCAATAAATCCTGGATCTTTTACAGGATATTTCAGTCCCAGATCAGTATAAGCATTAACCACTTGCAGTGGACATTTAATGTATTTTTGGGTCAGGTGAGAAAAAAGATGTGTTAATTCCGGTACAACGGAAGAGATCGCTACTTTGTTAATCCCTTCAAAATTGATTTCATTTCCTACTGCAAGGTTTTTTATGATAATGTAATATTCGTCTTCTGTTCTGGATTTGTCGGTACTTAATCTCCAGGAACACACTATTGTTCCTCCGGAGTAGAAACCCATTACAATATGGGTGTTGCCAATATCAATTACCATGTTGTAATTTTTCATATATTATTCTCCATTTTAAGATATAATCATAGATTATAATCTTGAAGGTAAAAATAAAAAATAAATTTAACATGGAAAACTGTCGAAAATTTTCTTTCGTCATTTATTTTGTCAATAAAAGTTTAATTATATTATTAATAATAAAAGCCGACACGTGTCGGCTTTTAATTTCAAAAATAGATTAAGTCTTTTTTTATAAACTAATTGATTCAACGGGGCAGGCTTCAATGCAAACGCCACAATCAACGCACTTTTCTGCATCGCAAACTGCTTTTTCATCAACCATTTCCAGAGCTTCGGTTGGACATGTATCGATACA
>JACNIV010000345.1 GCA_014382915.1 Candidatus Cloacimonadota bacterium
AATAAGAAACACCCCGACCGGTATATTTTTCTTCGCCCGGAACAGCGAGTTTTCGGCGATGTGCTCCGGTAGCAATAATAACAGATTTCACCCGGTAGGTTGCTTTATTTGTTTCTACTATCTTACAGAGTCCTTCCAGCCCGATAGCCTTTACTTCTTCTATTTTTATTTCTGCATTAAATTTTTCTGCCTGTTTCTGCATTTTATCTACAATATCGAAACCGGAGACACTCTCTTCAAATCCGGGATAGTTCTCTACTTCGGCAGTTACAGTTATCTGCCCGCCAACAAGTGCTTTTTCGAATATTACCGTTTTCAAACCACCACGGGCAGCATAGATCGCAGCACTTAACCCGGCAGGTCCACCCCCTACGATAGCAACATCATATTGTGTGTTAAGTTCCATCTATCCTCCATTTTTTTGCTACAATGTATTCAATTTCATTCCAGAAGCAAGTTTAGTTTAATACTGTTAAATATTATAATTTAAATGCTAAAGGAAGTAATTCCGAAATCGAAGTTACCAGTTGCTCTTTACTGGAAACAATCATTATTTTTAATTCAGGACCAAATTCGGAAAGAACCTGACGGCAGGCGCCACACGGAGTAGGAAGATGGGGGGAATTAGCATAGATCACCATTTCTTCGAACTCCATTTCACCTTCGGATACAGCTTTAAAAACAGCAGTTCTTTCTGCACAATTAGTAAGTCCGTAAGAAGAATTTTCTATATTGCAACCAGTGTACACTTTTCCCGATTTCGTTAATAAAGCTGCTCCAACTTTATAATTTGAATAAGGTGCATATGCTTTTCTGGAAACTTCTTTTGCTTTTTCGATAAGATGGTTTTTTTTCATATAGTATCTCCTTTACCTATATTTAGTAAAAAGCTCATCTGATTGATGCACAGAATTTTATCCTACCTATTTCAGGGTTACCATGTTAGGTGACAAATTAGCAGATTATTATGCACACAATACACCTAATGCCATAGAGAGCATTTTGGTTTCAGCATTATCAGCACGGGAAGCAATAAGGATAGGAGCTTTGGCACCCATCACCACATGTGCTACACGGTATTTACAATAGTAGGTAAGGCATTTACCAAAGATATTTCCGGATTCGATATTAGGCATGATCAGCACATCTGCTTTTCCCGCAACTTCAGATTCTATGCCCTTCATCTTTGCAGCTACCTCGCTCACAGCGTTATCAAAGGCAAGTGGTCCGTTGATTATGCATCCTTTTATCTGATTTCTGTCGTTCATTTTTGAAATAATACTGGCATCAATAGTTGGGGGCATTTTGGGATTAACTACTTCCACTGCTGCCAGAAGAGCAACGTTGGGTTTTGGATTTTCAAGACCGTGGGCCACTTTAACAGCATTTTTGATTATTGATATTTTTTCTTCAAGTGTGGGATATAAATTAATTCCTCCGTCACTCATTAAGACCAGCTTTTCAGGATGTTCATAGACAAGCACATCACTCAGTATCTCCCCGGTTCTCAATCCATCCTCTTTATCCAGAACTGCCTTAAGAAGAGTTGCTGTATCGCATTTACCTTTCAAGAGAATATCTGCTTTTCCTTTGTTTATTGCTTCCACAGATCTCTTTGCTGCCAGCTTCATATTTGAACCTGTATCGATAATTTCAAATGCATCGGTTAATTCAGGAACATTCTCTTCTAAATATTTCTTTATTATTGTTTTATCTCCTATCAACAAACTATTGGCGATGTTTTCTTTCTTTGCCATGATGGCTGCTTCCAAAGCAGAATTTGTATGCGCTGCTGCAATAACGACGATTTTATTCGGCATTTTTTTCACTTTGTGCAATAAATCATCAAAATTCCTGATCATGTTTTCTCCCCGAATTTTACTCTTCTCTTTTCAAATATTTTCTTCTCCACAAGGTCAAGAAATTTATTTCCAAATAACAGTATTAGTAATTATAGAAATCAGGTACACTTTGTCACAACTTGCCCGAATCTGACCCAATCAATTTATTAAAATTGAAATTAACTTCAAAAGACATATGAAATAACTACAATTATGACATGCAGTTCCAAGAATTGCTTTGTTATAAATGGTGTTGGCATACCTTTTGCATAAATAAATCATTAAGAATAATTATGGTGGATGTAATTATTTAATTTGATCTTTATAAAAAAAGTAGAATTCAATTTTTTTCAGATAGCTTAAAAAGCTGTTAACTACAGTAATGATGCAAGGTTAAATAACTTGACATTAATAATTACTTTTTTTCTTTTGTTATAAATATGTTAAAAGGAAATTTATGGCTGTTTCGAAACGTTGGCATATAGCTCTTTCCACTACGGAGTCTTCCAGACCTATAAACATGAGCATACCTAAAAAGACTGGATTTTTTTTCTGCGCTGTAATTGTAGCTTTCGTTTTAATTTTTATAGGCTCCATAGCTTATGTTGCCTACAATCATAACAAAATAGCTGAAGCTCAAGATATTATAAAAGAAAATGAACTGCTAAAAGAACGCCTGTTTACACTTTCTTTTGAAATAGATTCTATCATGACCAAACTAAAACTTATGGAAAACTGGGAAGATAAGATCCGTTCCGATAAGAATTTCAAATCGATCAACAAAGAGATCAGGGAAATGGGTGTTGGCGGTCTTCCTCAGGTAGATACAACCTTTACTTATAGTGATGAGTTGAATCTGGATTATAACATTACATTAAACAAAATAATCCAGTTGAAGAGTAAAGTTAAATTCGATTATCAGACCCATGAGCAACTTTATAACCTGGTAGAATTAAAAGATGCTTTATACAAAAGCACTCCTTCCATTTATCCTACTTATGGTCGTATTTCCGACCCCTTCGGTTGGAGAATTCATCCCATCACAAAAGAACGTACTTTTCATTATGGTCTCGACTTTGGAAATATAACAGGAACGCCTGTTTATGCAACTGCAGACGGGGTAATAATGTCTACCGGAAAGCAGAAATATTTTGGTAAATTTATTGCCATTTCCCATAAATTTGGCTACCAGACAAATTACGCTCACCTTCATAAAATGTATGTGAAAAAAGGAGATGAAGTTAAAAGAGGGCAGATCATCGGGGAAATGGGTAATTCCGGTCGATCTACAGGAACTCATCTGCACTATGAAGTTCTCAGGTATAATAAATACCGTAATCCATATGAACATCTGAATAAATTGGAAGATGATATAATTATCTCCAAAAATTAATTTTGTTTTCATCCCTTTTACATATCAAAAAAAACCTTGCAAACGAATTGTTTTTATGTTAAGAGTAGGTCATGGAGAATAAACTGAATTTTGAAGAAGCTTTAAAAAGACTGGAAGAGATAGTTCAAACCCTGGAAAGTGGCGTTGATGAACTGGATAAAATAGTCAATCTGTTCGAAGAAGGATCTGAATTGGCCCGGTATTGCAACGAAAAACTGGAGAAAGTAGAAAACAAAATAGAGGTTTTAACTAAAAAATTACAAAAAGATAACACTATGAAAGGGGAAAAATGAGCACCAATAGAATGTTGCTTAAAAAAGACCTGAAAGAAAAACGAGAACTCGTTAACATAGAAGTAGACCGGTTTTTACCTCGTAAAGACGAATATCCCAAGCAGATACATAAAGCAATACGTCATACATTATTCGCAGGTGGAAAGAGATTGCGTCCATATTTACTAATAAACACCTACCTTTTATTTGGTGATGACATTAAAAAAACTCTTCTTGTAGCTGGAGCTATAGAAATGCTGCATAGTTACACTCTCATTCACGACGATCTGCCAGAAATTGATAATGATGAATACCGCCGCGGGAAAAAAGCCTGCCATATTGTTTTCGGTTCCGATATTGCTCTTCTTGCTGGAGATTCACTCCTGATATTTGCATTCGAAGCAATAACCACAGCACAGATCGATGAAAAACTAAAATATCAATTTATACAAGAATTGGCACAGGAAGCAGGGAACAAAGGTTTGATCGCCGGACAAATGATGGATATCATCAGTGAAGGTAAAGAGGTAAGCAAAGAAACCCTGGAATACATTCACACTAACAAAACTGCCCGTATGATCAACTTGCCCATCCGTTTCGGATGCTACTTGGCAAATGCTTCTGCAGAAGATCAGAAACGCCTGGAAAAATTCGGAAATAAACTTGGATTGGCTTTTCAGATAGTAGATGATATCCTTGATATAGAAGGTACACAGCAAACTCTGGGCAAGACCATTGGTAAAGACATAAAAGCCAAGAAAGCTACCTTTCCTGCAGTGTATGGATTGGAAAAATCCAGAGAGATGGCCGAAAAACTTATCACACAAGCAAAAGCCTTGCTGGAACCATATGGTGAAAAGGCAAAACTACTTTTGATGCTCTGTGATTTTGTACTTACAAGAAAGTTTTAATGATCGAAGTTAAAATTCACAAAATAGATAAATCAGCTAAATTGCCACACCGAATGAGTACACATGCTGCAGGTTACGACCTTTATTCCTGCCATCAGCAAAATATCATCCTGAAAAAAGGAGAAGTGAAGCTGATCCCCACAGGAATTGCTATTTCACTTCCTTCCGGCTACGAAGCACAGATCCGTCCACGCAGTGGACTCGCTATAAAACATGGAATCGGTGTTTTAAATGCACCCGGTACTATCGATGCTGATTACCGGGGAGAGATCAAGATTATTCTCTTTAATTTTAGTAAGGAAGATTTTATCATTACCCCTGGAAAACGCGTAGCTCAAATGGTAATTGCAAAGCATGAAATTGTGGACTTTGCAGTAACTGAAAAATTGGATAAAACAACACGCGGCAGCGGAGGTTTCGGGCACACTTCGCATTAGCATCTTAGGTCTGCATTCCTAAAAAACCATAATGGAAAACAAAAAACCGGTTAAGTTGCCATTTGGCAAAACAATATTCCAAAGCAGCAGCGGTCAATCGATCACTTCAGACACGGCTTTTATTGTGAAAACAGTACTGCGTCACTTTAAACAAGAAAGACTATCTGTGCTTGAACCGGGCAGTGGAAACGGTATTATTTCCATAATGTTGTCTTATTATCGTCCCACCTGGCAAATTACCGGCATCGATATACAACCCCACCTGGTAAAACTGGCCAAAGAAAATTCCCGATTGGCAGAAGTTGATACAATCTTCTTATGCTCTGATCTGAAAAGCTTTTCTGCAAAAGAAAAATTCAATTTGATCATTTCAAATCCACCATATTATGCAATAGCAGATGGCAAGATAAGTCCTAACAGAGAAAGAGCTATTTCCCGGCATGAGATCATGTGCACTATGCATGATGTTCTGCTGGCAGTGAAAAGAAATTTAAACCCAGAAGGGAAAGCATGCCTGCTCTATCCCATAAGCAGAATAAATGAACTCTTGGATTCTGCGAAAAGAGTTGACCTAAAATTTGAAGAAAAAATTATATTCTCCAAAACAGAAAATAAAAAAAGGGTTTTAGTGGTACTGAGTTATGCTTAAAATTGAGAATTTTGCCCTGTGTTTTGAAAATGAAAGATTCATGCTGATAGCCGAAGTTTTATTTGCTGGCGGGAAAAAGATAAATCTCTTTGCAGATAATTCCAGCGGTAAGACACTTCTTCTTAAGTCTATCCATGGTGATTTCACGAAATTCGAAGGCTCTATCCTCATCAAAGAAAAACCTCCGCTTTTCTATAAGAAACGAAAGAAAACCATTCTTGTAGAAAATCACACACACCTTTTAATGAATGAATCCGTCTGGAAAAACATTGTCCTGCCACTGGAAAACATAAGTTCAAGACAAAAACAGAAAATCACAGACTTATGTGCCATAGCCGAACTGAATGAAAAAATCGGAACAAAAATAAATTGCCTTCCTTTTTCCTCTCAGAAATTTATAGAACTTATCAGAGCGGTGATCCAGCTTCCCTATCTTATCCTTATAGACGATATGGATAACTTCTTTGATGGGAAGAACCTGCTAAAAGCTTTAGAAATCTGTGAATATGCTCTCAACAGCGGCTCTTCCCTACTGGCTACTTCCAAAAATAAAATGGAACATTTCGATATTACCTGTAGGGTGCAGGATAAAAGAGTGGTGATACTGTGAAAAAAGGTATCTTTTTCCAGATAATTATAATTATCATTCTGCTGACAACCTGGGATTTACTGCACATCGGTTATAATCACCAAAAAAAAGTATTAGAAGCCAACATCTCCGAACTGCCGATGTTCATCTTTTCAAACGACATTACCCTGCTGGATTCGTTGGCGAAGGAATTAAACGATCTTTCCTTCATCAGAAATATCATCATCGAAGCTGATTCCATCGTTGCTGAAAAACTAATCTCTGGCTACGGTTTGGATAATGCCAAAGCTATCTTATCTTCCTACAACCTGCCCAGCCTGATGAATATCTCCTTCGATGGAACAGCCTTTCAAACCCCGCAGAAAGAAGAATTGGAAAAAATACTCTCTTCTTCTGAATATATAGAACTGATAGTAAATTATGATAGTGATCTGTGGCAGATAAACCGGAATAAGCTGGAATTACTGACGAAAATATATTATGGTGGAAATGTGCTATTACTGGTTTTGCTTGTGTTCATTACCATTTTTTTAAGAATTCATTTCGAAATAAAAAGTAACGATTTCTGGAAGGTTTTCCGCTCTTCCGGTGGCAATAGAAAAATAAGGCGTAAGCAGTTCATACTCAATTCACTCTGGCTTTGTTTTGCTCCTTTACTGCTGGTTACCGGTCTTTATTTTGCTGCAATGTACTTCAAATATATAAATATTCAAATTGACTACAGATTGTTCGGTGTTGAATTCGCTGCCATAATTATCAGCATTTTAATGAGCAGGATATTTTTAGGAAAAAACATCTGATGAAAAAATATATTCCAAACTCGTTAACCATTTTCCGCATGTTTCTTGTCCCTGTCTTTTTCTGGCTTGCCATTCTTATTCATTCCGAAAACAGTTTACGCTGGGCAACAGTAGTATTTATTATTGCCGGAATTACCGATTACTTTGATGGAATGCTAGCTAGAAAATTCAATGCAATTACCGATTTCGGTAAAATTATGGACCCGCTTGCCGACAAACTCCTGGTTCTCATAGCTCTGTTCGCAATCACTATTCAACCATTAGAACTGATAAATGTATATGCTTTATATATTATCTTTTTCAGGGAACTACTCGTCTCTCTTATGAGAAATTACTATTTCAGGCGTAAGATCTACATTGCTGCGAATATATGGGGAAAATTAAAGACGGTTTTCCAGATAACCGGAATTATTGTAGCTCTTCTTTATTATTCATTATTATCACAGCATCTGATAGCTTATCAGGAAAAGATCAGGAATGGTTTTCAAACCCTTTTTTGGATAATAGCAGTAATCACCTTTCTATCTGGAATCAGTTATATTTTTGATGTTCGCAAGATTTTAAAAACCGCAGAGAAGCAAAATAATGCGTAAGTTCCTGATTCTGAGTTTTACTATTTTATTTTTTATTGGCTGTTCTCAACAGGAAACAAAACATTTATCTAAAAGCAAAAAGATAGACCCCCATAAACCGATGAGTTGGGGACACCAGCAAACGATCTATGTTTTTGCCGATGACAATGTATGGAAATATGCCGAGGGCTTCCTGAGACAGAATTTAGAAAGATTTGTATTCACTACGAAAAATGAACAATTCTTCGAAATTAAACGTGCACCTATCCAGAATATGGATAATTTCTATAAATTCAATAATCTTATTTTTTTCAGCCATCTGGCATCCGATCAGCCTGTTTCCAATTATATAAAAGAGATCATGGGTTCTCGTGTGGAAGATGATATAAAAACCAACCTGGTGGGAATGTATCCCATGGAAAATGTGTGGGCGAACGATCAATTCGTATTGTTCATTTTAGCTGATAACGAACCGAACCTGCTTAAATTTAATATTCTCAATGCAAACCAGATCTTTGAGGAATTCAAAGAAAAGCTCTATGAAAGAATTTCCGGGCAGGTTTACAAAACTCCGGTCTATTCTGCAGGAAGTTTTAAAGAATACCCATGGGAACTGAAGCTCCCCAAAAAATATATCCTTTACAAAAAAGATAATAAAAATAATTTTATATCGTTTATTGCTCGTCTCAGGAATAGTCCCGATAGATATGTTTCGGTCTATTTCGAGGAGATGGATCAAAATGATGTCGGCAAAGAGTGGCTGAAGAAGAAACGGGCTGAGCTGGCCTGGAAGTATTACGACGAGGATGAATTCCGGAAAGAAGATGTGCGGATCGAGAAATTTCAGCTTGGTAAACACAAAGGCTGGATGCTTTCCGGCAGATGGCAAAATTTAAAACATACTGTGGGTGGGGCTTTTCAGAGTTTTGCTTTTTTCGATGAGAAAGGCAAAAAAGCTTATCTTATCGATAACTCTGTTTATTATCCGGAAGGCAGCAAACTGGAAGCATTGATCGAGCTGGAGATCATCAGCAGTTCGATAGTTATTAAAAATAATCAATTAGCACAAGGAGATTAAGATGAAAAAAGCAGGATTGTTCATTGGTCTTATTTTGATCGGCAGTATTTGTTTTGCTTTCGAATTAAATACATTAATTGATACTCCCACGGCAGGGATACTTCAGAAAGGTGAGGCAGAAATATCCGGTAAACTTTACAAAAATAACGGTCTGATACTTGGTACCAGGGTTGGGCTTTTCCCCAGGTTTATGTTCGGTGTAAATTACGGAGCAGAAAATCTTGTGGGAAATAAAGCTCCCGACTGGCATGACCGGGTCGAATTTAATGCCAAACTGCGTTTCCTGGACGAAACAAACCAGCTTCCGGCTCTGGCTATTGGCTACGATTCGCAGGGACACGGTAAATACAATGAAGGCGATAGACGGTATGATATCAAATCCAAAGGCGTTTACCTTACAGCCAGTAAAAACTATTTCTTCCTGGGAAATATGGGAATTCACGGCGGTATTAATTACAGCCTGGAAACCGAAGACAAAGATGACGAACCGAATATCTTCCTGGGATTCGATAAGACACTGGGAGATATGATAGTTATACTTGGCGAATATGATACCGCCTGGAACGATAACAAAGACACTATTGTAAGAGGATTAGGTTTTTTGAACGCTTCTTTTGATATTCATTTTACGGAAAACCTGGTTCTGAAAATATCTTTCTACGATATCTTGCAAAACAGGGATGATACCGAGGGTTGCGATAGAACCCTTACCCTGATCTATAATATGACATTCTAACCACAGCTATGGTTAAATATTTTCCATTTCTGTTAATTTTGATTATTTTAGCCGGTTGCGCAGTCAATACGGTTTCACAGGAAAACGATCTTTCCCAGCCCAACGAACAATCTGCCATTTACTTCTCTTTTGCAGAAGCAGC
>JACNIV010000346.1 GCA_014382915.1 Candidatus Cloacimonadota bacterium
TAATGAATTGAAAAGCACAACAGATGAAAATGGGATAAATATAGGAAAGATTAAGTTGTAAAATATATTTATCAGGAGTTGAAACTGGAAAGAAAAAGCATAAAAAACATTGTATTTATGGGAACTCCGCAATTTGCTGTTCCTGCTTTGGAAATGCTTAGCAATACAAAATTCCGCCCGGTTCTCTGTATTACCCAGCCCGATAGACCCAAAGGACGAAAACAAAAACTATTGCCTCCTGAAGTAAAAATAAAAGCCCTGGAGCTGGGAATTCCCGTAATTCAACCGAATGATGTGAACGATCCCGAAGTTGTCGCTGACCTTGCTGATTTGAAACCAGACATAATTATAACGGTAGCTTATGGAGGTTATCTAAAAAAAGCTATTCGCAAGCTTCCTGTTTACAGCTGCATAAACCTGCATCCTTCATTATTACCAAAACATAGGGGAGCCGCCCCCATAAATTATGCTCTCTTTAATGGCGATGAAAGGACCGGCGTTACCATTTTTAAAATAATAGCCAAAATGGATGCAGGACCGGTTATTTCTCAAAGTGAAACTGAAATCCGCAAGGATGAATGCTATACTGAATTATCTGACAGACTTGCTCAAATAGGTGCCGAAGAAGTGTTAAAAGCATTGAAAAAAATTGAAAAACATGGATTGTATACAACTCCGCAAGAGCATAAAAATGCTACATTCAGCCATAAATTGCAGAAAGAAGATCTAATAATAGATTGGAATCAACCGGCAGAGAATATCTGTAATAAAGTTCGTGGGTTGGCGGAAATACCCGGAGCTGTGGCTTCCTTCCGAAAATCCCGGATTAAGATCATCGAGACAGAAATATTAAAAACTAATTCAGGATTGGTTCCGGGCTCGATAGTGAGCATTGTAAAAAATAGGGGGATCATACTTGCAACGGGTGATTTTGATGTGCTTAATAAACGCATACAGCCTGCCGGAAAAAAGATCATGACTTCTTATGCTTTCAGCCTGGGAGCCAGGATTAATCTGAAAGAGAAATTCGAAAATGGATTTTGAGATAAATACAAAAGGTAAAGGACTCTTTCTTACATTATCCACAATAACACTTATCCTGATGATGGCTGTCACAACACTTCTGTGGTGGTTCATTTCTCCCCGACTGCACGAAATAAGCGAACTGGTTACAAATCTTTCTCTCACTGCTCTTAGAGTGTTTTATTTTGTTCTTCTTTTAGGCGTAATACTGGTTTATTGTACAATATTATTTGAACGTAATTTTCTGATTGCCCGTTTTGCCATAAGAGCTTTTATAAGAATACTGTTTCCTGTTACTATATTTCTTGGAAAGATTATTGGTCTTTCCCAGGAAAAAATGCGTGAATCTTTTGTACACTTGAACAATTCCTTTCTTAAGGCAATAAAAACGAAATATGGTCCTTCACATATTTTAATATTACTACCGCATTGCCTGCAAAATACTGATTGTGGGATCAGAATTACCACGGATATTCACAAATGTGAAAAATGCGGGAAATGTGATATAGGAAGATTAGCAATGTTGTCCGAGAAATATAATATTCCTATCGCTATTGCTACAGGCGGAACATTGGCCAGAAAAATAATAGTAGAGAACAGACCGAAATTTATTATTGCCATTGCCTGTCAACGCGACTTGGTAGAAGGCTTAAGAGAAGTATTTCCAATTCCTGTTTACGGTGTTCTGAATGATAGACCCGAAGGTCCCTGTTTTAATACCAGGGTAACGGTGGAAAAAATTGACCTGGCTCTCCAGAAGATTTTAAATTAACTATGATCAAGAAAAAAGAAAAAAAGAAATTCAAGCGAAAGAACATAAAATTGCAAAACATCGAAATAGATAACCTGGAGAAATTTGAAGCTGAAGATCTGGTTGAAGAAAAACGAGCCGAGAAAAAGATAGTTGAGAAAAGTCAAATAAGCCAAAAGTCGAATTTAAATTTGAAAACAGGCCGCATTCTTCAAGTTGAATCAAATTATAAGTGCCGGGTCAAAGTTGCTGGCTCAGAATTAATATGTACACTTGGCGGTAGACTGAAACAAGTAAATTATGAAACACGCACACTAGTGTCAGTTGGTGATTTTGTAAACGTTAACCTTTCCCAAGATCCCCGAATCGAGAAAATTCTACCAAGAAAAAATGCACTTTCCAGGTTCTCAGAAGAAAGCTTCCAGAAAGAAATAATCATTGCTTCCAATATAGACCAGGTAATAATTACTGCATCCTATCGCGAACCTGAGATCAGCCCGGGGCTTATAGACCGCTACATCTGTGCAGCACAGATAAATAATATCCTGCCGATTATCTGTGTTAACAAAATAGATCTGGCAGAGTGCAGAGAAGATGTGAAAAACAAAATGAAGTTTTATGAAGATACAGGATTTGTGATAATTTATACATCGGCAAAAACTGGCATCGGGATAGATGATTTGAGGGAAGTATTAAAAAATAAGGAAACAGTTTTCTCGGGTCATTCCGGGGCAGGAAAATCTTCACTCATCAATCTTCTGCAGCCAAACATCGATCTGGAAGTAGCAGAAATTAGCAATTATACAGGAAAAGGAATTCATACAACTACCAGCTCCCAACTAATTGAATGGTCTTTTGGTGGATATTTAGTTGACACACCTGGCATAAAAACTTTTGGTTTGCATCGTGAAGATAAAGTATATCTTCCGTTGGTTTTTCCGGGGTTTTCACAGTATGTAGATGAGTGTAAGTTCAATAACTGCACGCATTCTCACGAAGTAGGGTGTGCAGTAAAAAAAGCTGTAAATGATAGTAAATTCCCGGCAGAAAGGTATGAATCTTATCTACGGATATTTGAATCTTTATAACAAAGGATAAAATATGCAGAATTTTGGGATATTTTTCAATCCGCATTTTCTTGATAAACAACCGGTTTTTAAATTACTGAAAAAACTGCACAAAACAAAAGAGTTAAATTTATTCAAATTTGCAGAGCAGAAAGATATTTTACCGGATTTTATTGATTTGATAGAAGAACCATTAAGATCGAAGCTGGACTGTATTCTTTCTTTTGGTGGTGACGGCACATTATTAAGAGCAATTCATTATTCACTCACAACCAATGCACCACTTTTGGGCATCAATTTGGGAAAACTGGGATTTCTATCTGAAAGCAATATCACCGAACTGGAGAAATCCATTGATGACCTCAAGAATAATAAGTTCAACGTCCAAAAGAGAATGCTGTTAAAGACCGTTCTAAAAAGAAACAATAAAGTTATTTTTTCCAACCTGGCATTAAATGATGCTGTTATCTATAAAGGCGAAACCCCAAAATTGATTGATATCCGTTTTTACAGTAATCGCAGGTTTGTTGTAGAAACCAGGTGCGACGGCATCATTGTTTCCACACCTACGGGTTCTACTGCTTATTCACTTTCTGCTGGAGGTCCTATTCTTTCACCCGTTATGGAAGCAATTGTTGTATCTCCACTTAGCCCGCATGTCCTCAGTGTTCGCCCCATGGTATTTTCTTCTCAAGACAAACTGAGCTTTAAAATGAAAACATCAAACGGGGAAAGCATTCTTCAATTAGACGGATGCAACAGTTATATGTTGCAAGCGGAAGATGAGATAATTATTACCAGTGCTACCCAAAAGGTTAATTTTATTAAATTGTCTAATAAAACCTTCTATCAAATTTTAAGAAAAAAACTCCATATGGGAAAGAAATGATAAAAAGCCTGAGAATAGATAATTTTATCATTGTAGAAAAGCTTCTATTGGATTTTGAAAAAGGACTCCAGGTTCTCACTGGTGAGACCGGAGCAGGAAAATCTATCATAGTGGGTGCTATCGATGTGATATTAGGTGGACCAGTCCGTCCGGGAATGGTTTATGATGAATCTAAACCTGCATATCTGGAAACAGTTTTTGATATTGATAAAGAGAACAAACCGCTAACCAACCTTTTAGGAAAACATGATATCGATCTCTCGGAAAATGAAATATTCCTGGCGAAAGAGATTGCTTCCAACCTGCGCGGGAAAAGCTTTTTGAATGGTCGCCGGATAACTAATCCGGTTGTAAAAGAGTTCCGTGAAGTATTGCTCGATTTCCACAGCCAGAGAGACCAGCAGCGGCTTTTTGACACCGAATACCAATTGGAGGTACTCGATAAATTCGGAAATATGATGCCGCAAAGAGAAAAATTCGGTAATAAATTCAGAGAAACAGAACAGAAGATTAAAGACCTGATAAAACTTGAGGCTAAAGAGAAAGAACTTTCTGAAAAAGTAAACCTTTACCACTATCAGGTAGATGAAATTGAAAAAATGCAATTGAAAAACGGGGAAGACAGCAACCTGCAAACAGAATTGAACCTGCTGACAAATGCAGAAGATATTTTAAACCAGGCAGTACAGATGGAGCAAATTATTTATGAAAATGAAAATTCCGTGTATGATATTATAAACGGCTTCATTTCGCAATTCTCCCGGTTCGAAGAAGATAACCCTCACCTGAAAAATGCAGTTTCCTCACTGCACGAATCACTGGCAAACCTGGATGAATCCATTTCACAGATACGGGAAGTGCAGAATATCATCAATGTAGATAGTACGCGGCTGGAAGAAGTACAGGAACGCCTG
The DNA here is from genome assembly GCA_014382915.1 of Candidatus Cloacimonadota bacterium. Classification (GTDB taxonomy): domain Bacteria; phylum Cloacimonadota; class Cloacimonadia; order Cloacimonadales; family TCS61; genus JACNIV01. The sequence goes on from JACNIV010000346.1 coordinate 4,645, forward strand.
GATAGCATTAATTCGGTTTGCTTAAAATATAAGCGCAACGTTCCCCAAATCCTGGAATATATTCAATTTATAAAAAAAGAACTTGCTTCTTATTCTTCCAACCAGGATAAAATAAAGCAAATGCAAGCAGAAATTGAAAATGATGTTTCCTGCTTGAGAAATATGGCAGATGAACTTACCGAATCTCGCAGGAAAGCAGCTGCCAGATTTGAAGAAGAAATTGAATCCAACATAAAAAAACTGGCTATCCCCGATGCCCGCATCGAAATAAAATTTGACAATGAATACAGAGATAAAGAAATTACAAATAAGTTAGCTGGTCTTAATGCAACCGGGCAGGATGAGATCGATATTTTTTTTTCAGCTAATAAGGGAGTGAAACTGCAGTCTTTACGGTTCGCAGCTTCCGGTGGAGAGCTTTCCAGGTTTCTGCTTACAGTAAAGAAAATTTTATCGGATAAGCTGGATAGCAGAACGATAATTTTTGATGAGATCGATGCCGGAATTGGCGGCAGAACAGCAGACCTGCTGGCAGATTTCATTCACAATATCGGCAGGTTTCATCAGGTGCTCTGTATCAGCCATTTGCCGCAGATCGCTTCTTATGCGGACAGGCATTTTGCCATTGTAAAAAAGAGTGGCGCACAAGCTTCTCAAGTGGAAGTTAGTGTTCTAGATAAAAATGAAAAGCGAGAAGAAATTGCCAGAATGTTGTCCGGTTCAACATCGGAACTGGCAATAAAACACGCTGATGAAATAATAAATAAAGTAAAAGGAGTCAATTAATGTTCAGATTGAGACGCGATACAAAGTATGTGATCATTCTTTTTGTAATTCTTATTTCCGTATATCTGGGAATAAAGAGGTCAAACCTGAATGATGTGTTTTTCCGGAAACAAATTAGAATAGATACATCAAATGCAGAAAACATCTTTAAAAATTCTACTATTATTATGAAAACACAGATGAAATTCAATGTAAATCATTTGGAAACAATAAGAACTGTCCTTTCCGAAATATTTACCAGGGAAGACATCTACATCAAACTTTCCGAAACAAAAGAAATTTATCAGACTATCATTTTTGAATATCCAAACTCACTTCGAGAAACGGTTTTATCAAAACTCAGGAACGTAGAAGGCTTTGATTCAGAAAATATTCGATCTTTACCATCTTCACCTTTCAATGCCAATATCAAAGAAAATCTTAAAAACAATCAATTAGCAAAAATACGCATCCAGGAACTGATAAACAAAACTACTTCTCCAAACGGAGTAGCAGAATTTCGCATTCAACTGGATAAAGTACAAGCTACCATCGATAGCTTAATGAACCAGGACATAATTCAAAAACATAATGAAAAATATGATATAATAATGATAACATCTACTAAACAAACCGATAGTAGTACCAATCTTAAACAAAGTGTTAAGACTTTTATTTTATCCACATCTGTGGTGCTGTTGATACTTATCATAGGTCTTATATTTGTCTATTACATTACGATTCTTTTAACAAAACTGATGGCTGCAATGGGCATAAAAACTGCCAGATCTTCTACAGGAAGTTATAACTATAATTACAAACGCAAGGGTTATGGAAGAAAAATAAAACGTATTTATAAAGATGAAGATGGAAAAACAGTAAAAAAAGAATAAAATTGGGAGTTAATTATGTCAGAAATATTTGCGATATATGGAAGAGAGATTCTCGATTCAAGAGGAAATCCCACAGTAGAAGTTGATGTTCAATTGGAAACGGGAATTATTGGACGAGCAGCTATTCCCAGCGGTGCTTCCACCGGCGAACATGAAGCGGTGGAACTGCGAGATGGAGATAATGGACGCTACCTGGGAAAGGGCGTTCTGAATGCTGTGAAGAATGTGAATGAGATAATTGCACCCGAACTTATCGGTTGGGAAGTGGCAGAACAGGCAAAAATAGACCGTGTAATGCTGGAACTGGACGGCACACCCAACAAATCCAAATTAGGTGCTAACGCTATTTTAGGTGTATCGCTGGCTGTGGCCAGGGCTGCCGCAGAAGAACAGGAACTTCCACTTTACCGTTATATAGGTGGAACAAATGCCAGATTACTTCCCGTTCCAATGGCGAATATCTTAAATGGTGGGAAACACGCCGATAATAACGTTGACCTGCAGGAATTCATGATCATGCCGCTTGGTGCAAAAAGCTTTAAGCAAGCGCTGCAAATGAATGCAGAAGTCTTTCATACACTAAAAACCCTTCTTAAAAAGGAAGGGCATTCCACAGGCGTGGGAGATGAAGGCGGGTTTGCACCCAACTTGAAGTCGAATGAAGAAGCTCTGAAAATTATAATGAAAGCCATTAAGCAAGCGGATTACCGTCCTGGTAAAGATATCTACATTGCTCTCGATCCTGCTTCCAGTGAGTTCTTTGAAAATGGGAAATACCAACTGAAAGCAGAAAATGCTGCTCTTTCTTCTGCCGAAATGGTGGATTATTACACAAGCCTGGTAGAAAAATATCCTATCATCTCAATTGAAGACGGGCTGGCAGAAGATGACTGGAAAGGCTGGAAACTGATGACCGAAAAGCTGGGGAATAAAATCCAGATAGTGGGAGACGACCTGTTTGTTACAAACGTAAATAGGTTGCAGCGCGGCATAGATGAAAAGAGTGCTAATTCCATCCTGATAAAACTGAACCAGATAGGTACACTCACCGAAACGCTGGATACTATCGAACTGGCTAAAAGCAATAATTTCACTACTGTTATTTCGCACCGCAGCGGAGAGACCTGTGATACCTTTATTGCCGACCTGGCTGTAGCCGTAAATGCAGGTCAGATCAAAACCGGCTCCGTCTGCCGCAGTGAAAGAATTGCCAAATACAACCAGCTTCTGCGCATCGAAGACGAATTAGGCAGTTCCGCCAGGTTTATCGGTAAAGACGTTTTCTTTAATTTGAGGTAACGTTATATAAAAAACCTGTCTTTCTGAGGTATCTTTTAGCTTTACACACGAAGAATCTCATAGATGAACATTTAGCTTTGCTTTACGGAGGTAGCATGAAAAAAATATTTCTTTTCATCCTTCCAGTTATCATACTTGCCGGTTGTTCCACGGAAGGAGATATAAAAATAATAAACCGCACAGATCACTATCTTTATTTCACTATCGAGGGCAGCGATTACATCCTGGCAGGATCACCCGACACCGATCCAAGCAAAACCATAACCGTGGACACAGGCAGCCAGTTCCTTTTCTGGGGAGATGAAACAACTAAAGTTGATATGACACTCGAAGGCGAAACCTTTATGATGCAGTGGGCAAATAACGATGGCTCTCCCAGCGGAGATTATTATACCGAAACCACACTCAATGTGCCTGCCAACGAAGTGTTAAAGATCTATTGCGAACCCACCCACGCTGGTGTAAAATTGGTCAATAACTCTGAAGTGGATGTGATTGATTTCTCCTATTATACTGATGATAACGATTCACTTGTTGCTTTAATAGATTATCCGGTTCTTTCCGGAGATTCCATCTGGAGCAGGTTGAAAGCAACCACAGCATACGATTCTATTATTTATTCATTTGTTATTGAATACCAGAACGGCTGGTTTGACAGCAGTTATGTTGATTACAACAACCTGACCGTGGATGAACAGTTGAGGATAGAGTTGGAATAGAAGTAAAAACGCACAATTTTTTTCTTGGCTTGTTAGATGAACCTTTCTCTGGGCGTGATATAAAAAACAACTTAATACACAAAAAAAATAAAAAATATTGCGTGGTGAAGTCACGCTTTTGCACTTTCCGGGATATTATTATAAGAGGAGAGAAAGATTGAAGATATTATCCGGTTTTAATCGCTTTGATGAGATAAAAAATAAAAAAATATCGAGTGATGGCGTCACACTTTGGCACTTTTAGGGATATTTATATAGAGGGGAAAAAAATATCGACTGGTGTCGTCACACTTTGATGATTTTTGGGATATTAATATAGAGGGAGATTAAAATTGAAGATATTATTCGATTTTAATCGCTTTGATGAAATAAAAAATAAAAAATATCGAGTAGTGGCGTCACATTTTGGTACTTTTAGGGATATGTATATAGAGGGCTATACAGATTCGCCAGGAAAAGGAGGTTATTATGCACGAACCATAAACAAGGATAAAGGTTAAAGGGAAAAGGTTTAAGGTAAAAAGTTCATCCTGAGAAACACTGCAAAGCAGGAGCAGTAAAACCGATGTTTAATAGTGTAAAAAGCGAAAAGTATTCAATTTCGATAATCAAACACAGCCGAACTATTTATAGGCTAGAAACCGTTAACCAAAAAAAGGAGAAAAAAATGAAGAAAATAAGTTTAATTACTGCATTAATAACATTTTTTTTACTTTACATTAATGCAGAAGAAATTGATCCATCAAATTTTGAAACGTTGTTTGAATACAACATGGCAAGACAAGACGAAGGTCTTTCAGAATTGATGACTAAAAAAGCTAAGTTTGGTATAAATTTTTGGAATAATAATGACAAAAAAATCAAAGAATGGTATATTGGGTTATTGAATCCAACTAATGAAGAATTTCAAAATATCCAAATTGAGTATTTTGGAGAAATTCAATATGAAGAGTATAATAAAGAGAATTTCGCAGATTTTCGTGGTGAAATTATCCATCCATTGCTATCTACTGGTAGTGCTTATCCTTTTGATAACTCCGATGAAATATTAGACTTCATATTATACATGGTAAAAAATGAGCCAAGTATAAAC
>JACNIV010000347.1 GCA_014382915.1 Candidatus Cloacimonadota bacterium
AATCTTTATCGTGTTCAGTGTAATATTTCTGATGAAATGATAAAACAACATCATTACTAACGCCATTAAGATTAATTGGATTCAAAGTAGTTAAAATTGAACTGGAATTATCGGAATAAAATTTATAAAAATTACCGGAAACTAAACCGGGATTATTTGTAGCAACATTTGAATTTTCAAATATATCATACTCAATTGCCCATTCACCGGTCACATCCCAGTTAGAAAACCCATTTTCCCAATTTTCTTCAAAAACAACTGTTTCAGGTTCGAGTTCGATTACTAAATCGAATGTGCCCGCAGGAAAACTTATTGTTGAAATACTCGGTACATAACCATCAACAAATACAGTTATCTGATGTTCACCTTCATAAGTTGTAAAAGCGCAACTGCCATTAATCACTGCAACCGTATCTGCAGGAAGATATTCTCCATAATCCAAAATGATAGTAGCATCCAGCGGGGTCCCGCCAGAAGAAACCGTTCCTTCCACAATCACTATAGCCAGTGGATCGAGTGCGATCTCTTCTATTTTCCATAAAGAATTATTAACTGTAATCCCAGGAACTATTTTTTCTTCATAGCCTTTTTTCACTACACGAACTGTATATGTTCCCGGCATCAAAGGACGCCAGTAACGCCCATAAAGCTCATCGGAAAGACGCGGACTGAAAAAAGAAGCCTGTTTTTCTTCGATAATTACTTCAGCTACAAGAGGGTCTCCTGTTACGGAATCGGTTATGTGTCCGGTAAGCATCGCTGCTGGAGCATCATTATAACCGAGAGAACGATTCAGCAACCAATACGCTCCCTGGCTGCATCGCTCACAAGTATCATCTACAATAACTGCGGGAGGTTGAATATTTATTGTTCCACATTCTATCAATAACTGGAATGTACCATGAGCTTGATAGAACCAATCGTGAGAAAGACCATTTCTGCCTTGAGAAGCAGCAGGTTCATAATGTCCGGTTCCAGCTTCCGTAACTATAAGATTTGCTACATTCACACCGATAGATTCACTCAATTCAAAATCCGGTGGATGTTTACCAACATCATCCCAATTATATGAATATTTTACTTTCTCACAAAAATACCCCGACCTGGAAGAATGCCAGTTTATGGAATAGATAAAATGCTGCTCGTCTGCCAGCGAGCGGATCGCCTGATTTCCACCTTCGGAAAATGGCGCAGGACCGCGATAATAATCGTTCCACTCTTCGGGTCCGATAACATACAAGGTATCACCGTGTACCCAGTTAAAGGAATAATTCCTGTTGGTATCCACACCATCGATATCACCACCGGCACCAATATAATAATCGAAAATTCCATTTAGATTATTATCTCGTTTATTTTTTCTGAAAGTAACATCCCAGTCGTCCATAACCACCTGCAATCCTTCCGGGTTATAGGTAGGAACGAACCACATTTCCAGATTTTCCAACCAGACATTATACGGATCGACCATTCTATTTTCCACAATATCATTGATCATATACATGGTAATTTCAACCCCGAGTACTTCTTCGGCATGACATTGACCGGCATACATTACAGCAGGTTTATCTCTATCTGTTGTAACATAATTACTGAGTTTAACGGCGTAGATGGGTATCGGATCCTGGTATGGAACAGCTCCCAGAGTCGTTCCAATTTGTTGAACCATCACAATATCCGGGTAGTTTGTTTGAAGTGAATCTATCTCCAGTAGAATTTCTTCATAAGTATGATAGCGCGGATCTAAACTTACTTGTGCAGTAAGTATCGCAACAATAAAAATCAAAGCAATAGTAAAACTTTTTTTCATAAAATTACTCACTTCAATAAGATCTATCCGCCCTTATTTTAGGAGGATCATTTTTCTTGGCTTTGATTTATAGTCATTAGCTTCCAACCTGTAGAAATAGATACCATTCGCTACCGACTTTCCTGAATTATCTTTGCCGTTCCAGAACAATTTATTTGTTTCAACATCAATGGATTTAACCTGCTGTCCTTTGATATTATATATTTTCACCTTTGCTTTTTTTAAAGTAATTGGATTCAAATTAAAAGATATTGCTGTGGAACTTTTAAATGGATTGGGATAGTTCTGATTCAAAACATAATTTTCATGATGGATCTCATCATCATCAACATCGACCGAATCAAATTTAACTTTCTGTGCATAGACATTATAGATATCGGTTTTACCGCTGGAGCGAGTATCTTCCCAGATAACATAAGTATAACCATCACTGCCGGTAACTGCCATGGGTTTATTCTGGTTTTTGATTGCATTACAGATATTGAATCCATTAGTAGGCCATAGAAGGTCACCATTGGCATCGATCATTTGAGCTTTTAAATTAGACTGATCGATCAGATCATAATCTTCCCAGAAGACCATGAATTTTTCTCCATTTGAGGTGAGGTAAGGTTTCTGTTGGTTACTATTTTTTGCAACAACTTCCAGTCCGTTTTCCTGCCATACACCTGCTCCTGTTTCGTCATATTTCTGCATATAAACATCGTAGGATGTACCGGTGCGGAAATCATCCCAAACCATGAATAATCCATCATCCTCATCAAAGATCATATTGGAAAACTGCTGGTCGTTCTGCACACATACAAGCGGGATACCGTTTTCTTCCCAGAGAATAGTTCCGTCGTAAGTTACCAGTTGTGCGTAAATATCCAGATCACCGTTTCTCACGTCATCCCATACTATCAGAAGACCTTCCGGTACCAGGATTCCACGAGCATTTTCCGCATTGAATGTGTCTACAACACATACTTCTAGACCATCCTCATCCCAGTTAAAAGCTGTCATGCCATTTTCATCAACTAATTTACAGAAGATATTCCGGTTGTTGTAACCCACACTCTGCCAGATGTAGAAATTTTCTACAATATCACAAAGTTCATCGTTCCCGGTTCTGTCAACTATAGTAACACCCTGTGGACCCCATTGCAACTGTCCATCAATAATTTTTTGCCCTTGGATGCGTGAGTCATATGCATCGGTAAAATCTTCCCACACGATATTATATTCAAAAGTACTATTATCTTCAATAATCGAAACCTGTGGTGTTTCCTGCTGACCAGTGGAAGGAGCTACCTGAATACCCACGCTATCCGACCAGATAAAATTCCCCTGCAGATCTACAGCTTGGGTATATATCTGTTTGAAACCCTCTTTATTTTCTTCCCAAACTGCACAGAGGACATCGGATCCAGGATATAGTTCTGCTTTCATATTTTCCTGGTTGAATCCTGTCATTGTAGTAATAGACTCACCATCCTCGTCGAGCACAAAAGAACCATCTCCATTCAACACTTGATAATAGATCTGGATTGCAATAGTGGCATTTCGTGTATCTTCCCAGATAATAACCTGATTATCTCCATTTGGAAGAAATTGATAATTTAATGCGTCCCCGCAAAGACCGTAGAAAATGATCTCGCCATTGGGATCAAGCTGGATATTTCCCGAAAAGTCGAGAAGCTGAAGATAGAGTCCTGTAGAACCGTCCCTGTTATCTCCCCACATGCAGAAAACATCATTGTCAGTTGTCTTTATAACCGGAGAAAACTGGTAACCTTCTGCATCACAAACTACATTTCCATTGGCAGCTAAAAGAGCTGTTCCGGATGAGTTTAAATGTTGAACATAAATATCTCCCCAGGGGTGATCTTCGATCCTGCCGTCTTCCCAGATGATCCAGGCTCCACCGCTATTATCACCAATCAAGCGGGGATTAAGCTGGTCATAGGTTGCCATAGCAACAGCAACACCATCTGCACCCCACAGTAAAGTACCATCGGTACTAATCTTCTGGGCATAAATATCTTTCTTATCTTGGGCACTTTCATTTCTTCCATCTTCCCATACAACAATAGCACCGGTATCAGATGCTTTTGTTATACGTGCATTTCGCTGTACACCGTTTCCGGCATAAACTACTACTTCATTTGTCCAGAGTAGATTGCCATTTATATCAACCCTCTGCGCATAAATATCTCCATTAATGTCACCTCTTTTATCACGCCAGGAAAATATTAAACTTCCAGTACCATCGGGAGCCATTTTTGGAGATTCCTGAATATTAGCTGCATTACAAAGTAAAACTCCATTCGGGTTCCATAGAAGATTGCCATCTGAACTGATACGTTGAACATAAATGTTCTCGTCATCGGCATTGCGTGTATCGTGCCAGGCCAGAATTCCACCACCGGAACCATCTTCCCAGAAAGTGTGCTGACTCTGAGCTGCACTTTCAGAAACAATAGCATTGCCGTTTGTTACCCAACCAGCGGCAATACTGCCATCCGATAAAATACGTATACCATAAATATCAGACCCGCCATTGTTATTACGATCATCCAGCCAGATAATAAAAGCACCACCATTTTCATCGTGGATGATATTCAACGTTATCTGGATATCATCTGCCAGACAAAGAGGAACTCCGGCGGTATTCCACTGTAAATTACCATTAGCATTGAGTTTCTGGGCATAAACATCACCGGCATCTTCATTTCGAAAATCGATCCAGGCAATGATCACTTCGCCACTTCCCGTATGAATAACAACCGGATCTTCCTGTCTGTTTATTTCACCATTAACAAGAACTCCGCCTACATTCCATATTTCATTCCCATTTGAATCCATCTTTTGCACCCAAACATCTCTGTCACCATTACGCGTATCCGACCAGGTATATACCACACAATTACCATCAACCGGAGCAGAAGAACGATACCATTCGATATTTTCTCCCCGACGAACAGATACTTCGTTGGTCCATTGAATCTGTGCACTTAAGGCAACTGCCGTGAGCAAAAACAAGATAAGATAGATTTTTTTCATTTTTACCCTCATTTTTATTTATTTTATTAAAAGCATTTTTTTTGTGTCCAAATGTTTTCCGGTTTGGAATTTATAAAAATAAACACCACTGGCTACGGATTTTCGGTTTTCATCTTTTCCATCCCAGACCATCGCATAATTTTTTACTTCCAGGTATTGATCAACCAGTGTTTTTACCTTTTCACCCTTGATATTAAATATTTCGATCTTAACTTTTCCAGGTTGGCTCAAAGAGAAACGGATAGTAGTTTCCGGATTGAACGGATTGGGATAATTCTGGTATATTTTTGTAATAAGTGGTAGTTCGTTCTCAGAATTAACTTCAAATATTCCTTCTCCTGTAAGCACAACATTTTTTATGGGGTCTATCGGATCGTTACTGTATATCTTAAGAGTGTCATTATAAACCATTTCGGAAGTGGGAGCAAAAGTAATGATAACTGCTCTCTGTTCATCGGGATCTACAACAAAATTAGTAGGTGTAGCTGTAAACACATCTAATTCATTTGTAATATCATCCACAACCAGGATAAGCGTCCCAATATTGTAAACAATCAATGTATCCACCACCTCTTCTCCGATGAATACAGTATTAAAATCAAAAAAATCCGATGATAGGTTTATGCGGGGATAATCACTAACAACTGAAAGGTTAACTGGAATAGTGATGAGGCTTGCTTCGGGATCGTTGGTGGTCATTTTCAGGTTACACAGATAATCTCCAAGTATAAGTTCTTCGGAAGTAACTGTGATGGTTACACTCTCTGTCTCTCCAGCTTCCACGTAACCCATATTAGGCGTAACATCAACCCAATCCACGATTTTCTTGAAATAAACAGCCAGTTCATTCTGCACATAAGGTCCGTTGTAAACAATTTGCAGAAACGTTGAAGCATTCTCATCCTGAATACCGATAGTAGCGGAATCGATATCGCCGCTAACCGACTGATATTGAAACAGGAAACTTCCTGAAGGATAGATTATTAATTGAAAGTTATAAGTCCCTGTATAATTACCTGGGAAATGAATAACATTATCGAACCATACAACCAGGCTATCCGATGTACTGTAATAATACACATCTCCACCTTGCAGCGGATCCAGGTCATCCCAGAAAGGCATTATTGCCGGTTTTGGTGCGTCCGGATGTGGCAGAGAAAGATTATTCCATTCCGTGCAGTCATCACCAAACCCGATCCAGCCATTGGGGTTAATTCTGAATTCGGAATAATATGTGCCGTAGAAATTAAAATCAAATCCGATAGGCATGAGAGGAGTAGCTTCATCATTATGGACAAACGTTACAGGTGTTCCCAACCCGCTTATATCCCGCCATTCGTACACAGGTCCGTTGGGTTCATTGCTGTCTATCCACTGGTATCCGTAGGCATCAGGACCACCCTGACCACGCTCGTCTATATATTGTTTGGTAATATTAAAAACAAGATTAGCTTCACCACTATTGGTGATCTGAAGCGTCTGGCTGTCAGTTTCATTTTCCAGGAGTACAAACTGGAATTCTTCTTGATTCAATCCGATAATAGGAGGATCCATCATACCAGAACCAAGTGTAGTTAATTTAAGAGCAAGTCCATTTTGCAAAATCCTGGCAGCAGTGGGATAGGTATTATTAAATGTATATTCCAAGCCGATCGTACCTGTGTGATCTTCCAGACCAACAGTTGCATATTGACCATGTTGCGATGGATAAGATCCCTGATCCACATTATTAATGGTTTCATACTGAAAGATGATCTCTACATCACCTGTTGGGCTGGGATAATACGCTGGATCGAGTAGCAGCATCTGGAATGTTTCTTCGGCACTATTATACTCATTCTGCAAATGAGACCATTCCACAATAAAGGCATTTATATTTGTATCATGATAATAACAAACATGTCCAGAGCCGGTTTTAAGGTCATCCCAGAATGGTGCGATCATGGGAGATGGACCGCCTGGTCCTGGAACTTGCCAGTTCATAAAGGAAGACATGGTTGTTCCACCCGGTGCAACCCAGCCATTGGAACACACTGTAAGTGAATTGTAATTTATACCATAAAAATTGAAGTTGAAAGGAACAGTAATAATCTGAATGGCACCGGTATTTCCGGGATCATATAAACCAAGTGTGGTACCGGAACCGCCAAAGCTGGGATCAATTTCGATCCAGTTATAAACAGGAGTGCCTTCATAACCAGTATCATAACTATCATAGCAGTAATATCCATATTCATCTGGTCCCAGTGGATCAGTTACCGTTACTTCTCCAATATTTATAAAAAAGGTTAATTCATGGTCATAACCACTGGTATTGGTAAGCAGCAGGTTGAAAGCGATCTGTGAGCCAGGGAGAATAGCAATATCGGCAGTAACTTCAAAGGTATTGGATGAATTGGTCCCTGTCATACCCGGTGGAATCGTTTCAAAAACTCCTAGGCTGTCCACAAATGTTATGTAAGAATTTGAACAGCTCAACTGCCCTTCGATGCCCATTGCAATTACTGTTCCACCATTGAATAAAGAAATTTGCAGTTCCACTGTTTCACCCGGGTCGAAAATACCGTTGCTATTGGGATCATTTACTAAAATGTATTCATCCACACTGAGATGAGGACCATCAACAGGAATTATGATCAGGTCGTTCCACTGGTTACTTTCATCATCCGTTATAGCAATATTAAGAAGTATTTCAGTTCCCCCCAGCACATCTTCATCTACAGTAAAATCAAAATCATCGGCTGAGAAAGCTATACTACCCGGAGAGATATTACCAAATTCTTCGATATCATCGGTGATAGTTATGAAATCGTTCGAAGTAGAGATGGTAGCTGTAACATTGTTAGCAGTTTGCAATCCGTAATTTTCCAGACCAACATTAAGTTCAATACTTTCTCCAGGATTGACCAAACCGTTTGTATTACCAGAGGAACTGCCATTATTATCATCGTCAATCTGGATCTCGGAGACATTCACAAATTTATCCAATACAACTATTTCAACGTTCTCTAAATGAGGAATAAAATCGTGACAGGTAACAGTCATAGTAGCTATTCCCGTCGATTCTATATCCAGTTCAAGGTATAAATAGCCATCTTCATTGGTATACCCACTAAAAAGCTGGTTATCGTCGGTTAAAAGCGAAATCCAGGCATTTTCAACGGGATTACCTGACGAATTTTCCACAGTGACTTCAAAGTAATTGGTTCCAAGCCCGATCTGGGAATCATATACTACATCCATTTCTTCGGGTATACCCGTCCAGAATTCAATCCCGGGATCTCCCATCAGGTTGTTCCAGTAAGAAAAATTAAACTGACAATTAGAAGGATTTTGCGGGTAATTAAGATACAAATTTAATTTTCCTCTGTTCAGTGCACCCCCGGGGTGATATATTTTATCAGTAAAAATTCCATAGAAAATACCCAGATCCACACAATTGTTAAAGCCAGTATGGGTAGATGTGGTTGCAGTTCCAATAGCAGCAATGGCACCTTTTTGGTTAGAAGGTGACCCCGCACGAATAAAGGCTTCACTACGACTTGTAGCACCAACGAAATTTCCGGTTGCACAGGTCAGGAATACTGCAAAGGGAAGCATTAAGCCATTAGTCAGGTTATTTATACTGGTATTATCAAAACCAGCCATATTCATCCAACCGCGAAAATTAAAATAAGAAACCCCACTATTAAGATTACTACTCATCAAATATGAGAATGAACCGCTGTAAACCTCGGTGGAAATAATATTCGGAGTATAATAATCGATCATCTCTTTTATGGATTGATTGGTAAAAACGCAGGACATCCCGGAAGAGCCGGGATCACCAACCAGTAATGCCCGGTTATACCAGTTAGTCTGTGCCATATATGGTGTTTTTTCATAATTCAATATCTTAGAAATGATAGTTTGTAATTCTATTATCGTGTTAAATGATAATCTCCCTACAAAAGCGTCTGCCAGTATATCGGTACCATCCAGGCGAACATAACCATGGTCTCCACCACCCGCCGGGTCTGTGGGAATGTTATACGTTCCCTCTGCATCTCCAACCAGGCAGATGAATTCAGGCTTGTCTTCCCATGTATCATAAGCGTTTTGAACAAAGGCCTTGATTGTATAGAAACTTGTTCCACTTGTGTATTCCTGTATATAAACTTCAAATCCTTTCTGGCGCTTCCAATCGGTAATGTATGGAAGATTATTTGTTACATTATTCGAGGAGTCATCTACAAAAATAAACAGGTAAGTTGGTTTCTGGTATTCTTCATCCCTGCTTATCACAGAATCATAATTCAAAACTGTTGCTCTGTATAGTGGTTCAAACGCCCGGGAAAGTTTTCTGTTTTCTTTTGTGATACCGGAACCTCTACCCTGGGCATTAACTGTGAATTCAATATTTTTTATTATTTTTAATTCTCGTGTTTGAGGATTATACTGGAACGGATTCACAGTTACATTCACAACCCTCAGATCTCTCATAAAAGCAGGTTCCCCGATTTCAACCATCTGGAGCGGGA
>JACNIV010000348.1 GCA_014382915.1 Candidatus Cloacimonadota bacterium
ATAAAGCTGAAAAAAATCAAGTCCCTCCGGCAGCTACAGGAGGGAAGAAGGGGGTTTAATATAACCTTCAACAACCCAGTAAATTGTCCTGTAGAAAGTGAAATTGCTCAAAATACATTTACCCTGTTTACCATGTTGGATAACGAACTGATAAATAAAGAAGCTATTTTTACTGATGATAATATCATAACCCGCATGAACAAGGTTGTGGATAACAACCATACCAAACTGCTGGCATATCCTCAAACTGTTAACATCAATAAAACTGATTTTGGCTGGGAAGCCAGACAGTTTGGTGTATCAGTGAGCTGCGAAGGATTTCCTACCAGGAATGAAACTGTAGTAGTAGATTATGATAAAGAAGGAAAGATATACAACTTCGGATATACAATAAATCCCGCTCTGCACGAGTTATTTGAATCTCAGGGAACAGCAGCCGGTGACTGGGATTACAGACAGATTGCCATAAAGTTTCTGGAAAATTATAAGACTTCCTACACTACCAAGAATATTGAAGATATCGAAATGCTTTATTCTGAAGACGCTATCATTATCACTGGTAAAGTAGTGAAAAAAACAAAGCTTGATAAAGAGATTTCAACCAACTTCTCGGATAGAGAAATTATCTATTTTAAAAGAACAAAACAGGAACATATCCAAAGACAAAAAGAAGTATTTGCCAATAACAGGTTTGTCTGGCTTCAATTCGATACATTCAATATAAGTGTAGCACCGGTTGATAGTGTTTACGGTGTTTCCATGCAGCAGAATTATTTTTCATCTACTTACAAAGATGAAGGATACCTGTTTCTTTTAATCGACTTCCGGGGTGAGAAACCACTGATACATGTACGTAACTGGCAGCCGGGTGAGTGGGATCTGGCAAAACAGATGAAACTGGAGAACTTCAGGTTTTATTAAAGTAGCGATCTGGTTTACGTAACTAGCGACCTGGCAGGTCGCTTTACGAGCGTAACTCGACCAGCTTGGTCGAGGAAAAGAAAACAGCGAGCAAGCTGCTCGCTTTACAGAGAGTTAAATGAAAAATACTTTTTTTTATAGGGAATTTTATAAAAGAAATCTACCTCATTATCAACCAGAAAATGGTATTTTTTTTATTACAACCAGATTAGTTAATTCTCTACCAGATTATATTCTAAATGAACTAAAAACCAAAAAAGATGTTTTTGAAAAAGCAATTACAAATATTAATGCTTCTAAGAAAAAAGAATTGATTCAGGAATTTCATAAAAGATACTTTATTAATTTTGATAAATTTCTTGATAAATACAAAGAGTCACCAAAATGGTTAAATAAAACAGAAGTTGCAGAAGTAGTTAAAGAGAACTTATTTTTCTGGAATAATAAAAGATACATTTTATTAGCATACTGCATCATGCCGAATCATCTTCATATTATGATAAAATCATTAATTACTACTAAAGATATTTATGAATCTTTGACTAATATAATGTTTGGGATGAAAAGTTACACAGCTAATGAGTGTAATAAAATTCTAAATATAAATGGACAATTCTGGCATCATGAATCCTATGATCATTATATTAGAAATTTAAAGGAATTGAGGTTTTATATTGATTACATTCAAAAAAATCCTGTAAAAGCTGGTTTGGTAGCGGATTGGGAAGAATGGGATTATAATTGGGTCTTGAGAAATTGGGAAGATGTAGAAATATAAATTATTGAGACCTGGCTTACGTACATAGCGACCTGGCAGGTCGCTTTACGACCGTAACTCGACCAGCTTGGTCGAGAATAAAGATTTTTTCAATTTAATCTGAAAAAAATAGCGAGCAAGCTGCTCGCTTTACATGAAGAGGTAGATTATGTTCTTTTGTGCTGAATGTGGAGCCGAAACAGCAAAATGGACCGGAAAATGTCCTTATTGCGGAGCCTGGGATTCTCTTAAAGAGACAACTAAAGTAACCGGTAAAAGAAAAACAAAAACACTCACTCCTGGTCAGGCATCTCAACCTGAACAATTAAATAAAGTTGGTTCCGGTAAGCAAACTAGAATATCATCCGGCTTTGCGGAATTTGACGGTACACTAGGAGGTGGTATCGTGCCGGGAATGGTCATTCTAATCGGAGGAGAGCCCGGTATAGGAAAATCAACCTTGATGCTGCAAATCTCTGATATGGTAGCAAAAGATGGCCATAAAGTACTCTATGTCTCCGGTGAAGAAAGCAATGAACAAATTAAGCTTCGCAGTGATAGATTGAAATGTGATTCACAAAGTTTATATCTTTTCTGTGAAACCGGTTTTGATGAGATAGAGAGAGCGATCACAAATTTTGAACCCGATGTTGTAGTAATCGATTCTATCCAATCAATTTATCTTAGTTCCAGAGACAGCTCACCCGGAAGTATTTCTCAACTTCGTGAATGCACAAGCATTTTTACTCGCATAGCAAAACAAACAAACATTCCGATCTTCTTGATAGGACATGTTACAAAAGACGGAATTGTAGCGGGACCAAAGATAATAGAACATATGGTGGATACTGTGTTGTATTTTGAAGGGGAATCCCAAAACCAATTTAAGATTTTACGTGCTACAAAGAACCGCTTCGGTTCAACAAATGAGATTGGTATATTTGAGATGAAATCAACCGGTTTGCAAGAAGTAAAGAATCCATCTCAACTTTTTTTAAGCAGGGAAGATAATAATATTGGTTCAGCTGTAGGTTGTGTACTGGAAGGATCCCGCGCCTTTTTAGTTGAGGTTCAGGCGTTGGTTTCTCCTGCTAATTATGGTATATCGCAAAGAGTTGCCCTCGGGTTCGATCATCGTAAACTGGCAGTTTTATTGGCAGTAATTGAAAAGAATTTATCTTTGAACCTGCGGAATAATGATGTTTTTATAAATCTTGCAGGAGGGATGAAGGTTCTGGAACCTGCACTTGACCTGGCTATCATTGCAGCAATTATATCCAGTTTCAAAGAAAGAGCTCTACCTACAAACACTCTTCTTTTGGGAGAAGTTGGATTGAACGGAGAAATCCGTCCTGTTTCTCAGGTCGATAAAAGATTGAAAGAAGCCCAAAAATTGGGTTTTGATAATATTATCATTTCAGCTAGAACGAAGAATATCAGTAAAAAAATTAATGTTTCAAAAATAAAACATATAAAGCAACTTTTTCCAATACTTTTTTCCAAATAAATAAAAGCCCCGAATTCGGGGCTTTTATATACATTCTTGTTCGATTAAAATCCACCAGCTTTAGTTGCGTCTTTAAGCTGTTTTAACAAACTTCTATTTTTTTTGATGTCTTTGAGCATAGAGGATATATCAGTCCGTGCTTCTGCCTCTTTCAGATAATTCTCAGATTTTATAAAATAAGCATAAGCTTCAGCTTTAACTTTGTCTCTTTTTTCTACCAGTTCATCTGCTTTTTCGCCATAGTAGATACTTTTATCTTTATATTTTTCTTCGTAATCGAGGTACTTCTCGTATTTTTTATAGCCAAGATTTTGATTTATTGAAGCAAGAATCCTGTAAGATTCATATGAGTTTGCATCCAGTTCAATTGCCTTGTTTGCGCTTTGTTCAGCTTTGGGATATTCTTCCAGCGCAATATATACATCAGCAAGACGTTGATAAATTTT
Source organism: Candidatus Cloacimonadota bacterium (assembly GCA_014382915.1). Taxonomy (GTDB): domain Bacteria; phylum Cloacimonadota; class Cloacimonadia; order Cloacimonadales; family TCS61; genus JACNIV01. The sequence continues at coordinate 3,632 of JACNIV010000348.1, forward strand.
GGGCATATCGGGTTGCAATTTTTTTAACTGGATAAGTATCTCCAGAGCTTCCTGGTTTTGGCTGGTTTCCCGGTAGGCTCCGGCTAAATTCAAGTAAGCATTCACATTATCGGGCTGTTCCACGATAACTTGTTTATACTTGTTTATGGCACTATTCAGTTTTCCTGTTTTATAATAGCATTTTGCCAGTTTTTTCTGCAAGTGATCTACTTCGGGGAAGGCATCCGTAGCTATTTCCAGCGGTTCAATAGCTTCAGCATACATCTCCTGCTCAAAGAACAAAACGCCCAAAGCGTAATATGCTTCATTGTATTCAGCATCTATTTCTACTGCTTTCTCATATGCTTCTTGAGCTTCATCATAATATTCGATCTCGGAGTAAATGTTGCCTATTCTAAGCCAGATCTCACTATTATCTTCTTCTGTCTCGGTTATTATTATCAATGCTTCCACAGCATTTTCGTATTGTGCCAACTTGATATAAGTTCTACTTAAGAAATCCAGAATGTTTTTATCACTCGCATCGATCTCCAAACCTTTATTATAATATTCTACTGACTTTTCATAATTCTCTTCGATGTATTTAAGCAGCCCAAGATAGAAAAAAGCGTCTTTGTTTTTGGAATCTACATTTATCAAGTTGAGAAAAGCCTCTTCAGCCTGGCTGAAATTTTTACTGTTGAAATGTTGGAGTGCAATGCTCATCAGCTTTTCCACTTCACCCTGGGTGAATTCTTCGATCTTTAATACAAGGTTTTCTTTAATGGACTCGCAGCGCTTTTTGCTATCCTTTTTTACATTGAATGTAACAGCTACAACATCCTTAGATTTCATGCTGAAGATTTTGGCTGTGATCTTAAAATCTGTACTGGATATGGAAGATACACTACCCCATAATATTATATCGGCATCGAGTTCTTCACCCATTTTGAATATATCATCTTTTCCAATGTAGGAAAGGTTAGTAAATCCTGATTTTTCAAATATTTTTTTCGAGGTTTTAAGATCGATTAGTTCAAAGTCTTCAAAGTCTTCAAATACTTTTGCGAAATCACGCTTCATCATTGCATTCGCAACATAATCACTTTGCCTGTCATTCTTTTCAAAATTGAGAATGGCGATCTTCTGTGGATTGGCCAACAAAGAACCTGCCAATAGAATGATACCAAACAGAAAGAGTATAATTTTTTTCACATTTCCTCCAGTAATTTTATTAATTTATTACTCACTACTTTTTTTAACATTGTTATTGATGCAAGCTTTTTTTGTAATGTTAATTATAATACAATATAGGAAATAATCTTTTCCTTCTCAAATTCCAATAGACAGTTATCGGAAACAAATTCATTGCTTAAACTGAAAAAATGACCAGAGATATTTATATCTCTAATAGGGTATTTAACTTTAAGTAATGACAGTTTTGTAATCGATTTTAACGAGAAAAAAGAGATCGTCTGTCCTTTCTTTCCGCTGATCAAATGTTTGCCAGGAAGGTGCAGTTTCATAATTCCGTAGTTATCAAATAAATACAGGATAGCCTTTCCTTTGTAACTGGCAAAGGTCAATAGATTAGCAAATGTATGGTCTGTTCTCTTTCCGGTAGCTGCAAATATTTTTATTTTCTTTGGATTTAAAGAAGAAGCGAACTCGAGTGCTTTTTGAAGGTCTGTGAAATTCTGGTTGAGTCTGGGAATAAGCTTTGAAGAGTCATATTCTTCTATTATTTTGGCAGGTATGGAATCGAAATCTCCCAGGATATAATGAGGTATGATATTTAGCTTTTTGCACAAAAAAAGTCCCCCATCGACTGCTATTATTATGGGATCGTCGATTAATTCATTCTTAATAATTTCCTGTTTTATTTCTTCGCCATTAGCGATGATAACAATATTTCCTGTATCAACCATCAATTATTGACTGTTATTGAAATATTACCTGTAGCTCCAGTAACAATAATAGTTGCTTGAACAGGGCTGGATCCATTATTTCCAACTTCTGTACCTGTTCCTATGATAGTTAAATCATCTCCAGAAATCGAAGGAGTATAGGTACCGTTTTCTGTTTGCATATATGTTCCATTCCAACTGAAACCAAGCCACTGCCCAATCTGATCAGTGGTTCCCCATGCATCACCGCCACCTCCATTTTCAGTGTTTGTCTTGTAGAACGCAAGTGCCATTGAAGCAAAGTTGTTCAAATCAGATACTACTACCTGACGATTTGAATTTGAAGCCTGAGAATTAAACATCATAAGACCAACTGCTACTGCTATTCCAATGACAATAACTCCAAGAACTATCAACAAAATCTGTTGTGAACCCATTTCTTCCTCCCATTATGAGTTTTATAAATTAACTTTGTATTATATGCTAATATTTTTAAAAAACTTTTTTTAGAAAAATCATCATTTTTCACTGCGTAATCTGTAAAAGAGAAAGCAATTTCGTCAAGTATTAAAACAAATAAGAAATCTATTCATCATATTTTTTAATGATAATTTATAAAATTCAAAATATGATTTAGCATGTTTTCTTTTGATATGATTTTATCAAGAAGAAAAGAAATTTATCGAATAGAATTCCCAATATTCCCATTACAAGAAGGTAAACCAGCATTTCCGGATATTTGAGTAGATAGCGAAAATCCAGCAAACGAAACCCAAGACCGCTGTTCACTCCCAGCATTTCTGCTGCCACGATAACCGACCAACCCAATCCCCAGATCACTCGAAGAAGATTTAATAGATTATTTAGAATAAGGGGAAGTTCAATCTGAAAAAACAGTTGGGACCGACTAGCTCCGCAAACTTGAGCTTCATCGATGTATTCCCCGGGAATTGTAGAAAAAAATTCTGAAACAGCGATCACAGTAGGGAAGAAAAGGGTGATAAACATTACAAAAAAGATGGAAGGTTCACCCAACCCGAACCAGATAATGGCAAAAGGCAGCCAGGCAAATGGAGAAATATGACGTATCAAATTAATTGTGGGCAGCAATAAATTCTTCAATACATTACTCTGAAATAAATAATATCCCACAACTATCCCGCAGACCCAGGCGCACAAAGTTGTGATACTTACTCGCAGGAAAGTGATAAGAATATCGGAGAGTAACCTATGTGCTGAGATTTTGATACGGAAGATATCCGGGAAACTTACATCCAGCGAAATGGCTAAAAAGAGGAAGATCAGAAAGATCAATAAAACAGCAAAAACGGAAGTGTTATTGAACCTGCTGATAAACCTTTTCCATACTGATATCATTTTCAGCATATCCCTTCTGTAACATTATCTCAAAAACCCTTCTTTCAAACAATTTATCCTTTTCAGCTAGTCCCATCACAAATTTAGTATGATGCATAGACTGTTTTGCAATGTGATAATATAGGTCATAGAACTCTCTGGCAGCTTCATAAGATAACCGGGGGTTATTGTTCATTTCATCAACAGCTTGCTTCATACCTTTCAGGAATCTTTTTATTTGCCCTGATTTTTTATTCAATGCCTGCTCTGTAGCTGCAATGTCACAACATGTATGCAGGGGGAACAACTCACTGTACCAATGGATAATATGAAATTTCTTTTCATCGAATTTCAGGATAGATGGTACATAAAAACTAAGCGCATCCACTTCACCTTTACGAAGAGCAGAAGCCATATCCATTGGGGTTCTTAAGTACACCATTTCAAAACTGATATTCATTTCTTCTTGAAATATCTCGGCAAAAAGATCCAGAGTAGAAGCTCGCAGAACACCAATTTTTTTGCCATCCAGTTCACTAATTTCTTTCAATTTATTTGAAGTTATAATTCCGTCACTTTCTCTTTCCAGGAAAGAGATTATTTTCACTTTTTTCCCTCTGGATACATCGTTCCAAATGTATGTGAAAGGCAATATAGCTACATTGATCTTTCCTGCTATTAGTGCTTCATTCGTTTCCCAACCCGAAGAGAATGTTTTGATTACATAATCATGTTTTGCCAATGCTCCGCTCTCCAATCCAAAATTGAAAGGCAGGTGATTCAAAGATGGCTGGATAATACCTACGATAAGCCTGTTTTCTTCTTTTTTAACACATCCCAAAAAAAGAATTGAGATAACGATAAGGATCAAATACTTTCTCAAATAAACCTCCATTATACAAATAAAGCCACCCTCTAGAGAACAGTCAGGGTGGCTTTAAAATTAAAACCTAGATCTTTACTGTAATTATTTTTCTAATTTAATTCTAAAAATGTTTTCTTGATGATACCGATACACTCCATTAATTGCTTTTCTGTAATTACAAGCGGTGGAGCAAAGCGAATGATATGGTCATGAGTGGGTTTTGCCAGGAGACCATTCTCTTTCAGCTTTACGCATACATCCCAGGCTTGTATTCCCTTGGTGGGTTTAATGATAACCGCATTTAAAAGACCCTTTCCCCTGATCTTTTCAATGAGCGGCGAATCGATCTTTGCCAGCTCTGCACGAAATATTTTTCCCAGTTTTTCAGCTCTTTCGGTAAGTTTTTCATCTCTTACGATTTCCAGGGCTGCTTTGGCAACTGTGCAAGCTAATGGGAAACCACCAAAAGTGGAACCGTGTTCACCGGGTTTTATTACCATCATAATTTCTCTGGAAGAAAGTACTGCAGAAACCGGCAGTACTCCACCGGAAATAGCTTTTCCAAGAATCAAAATATCAGGATGAACACCTTCCCAATCGCAGGCAAGCAGGCGTCCGGTTCTGGCAATTCCAGTTTGTATTTCGTCAGCTACAAAGAGTACATTATGTCTTTTGCATATATCAAAACATTTTTTCAGATATCCTTCATCTGGAACAAAAACACCGGCTTCACCCTGAATGGGTTCAACTATGAAAGCCGCTACTTTATTACCTTTTTCAGTAAGAATTTTTTGCAAAGATGTGGAATTGTTGTAAGGAATTTTTTCGATGCCGGGCAGGAAGGGTCCAAAACCGTTATAAGCAACAGGATCGGTGGAAGCAGAAACAGCTGCTATTGTTCTACCATGAAAGTTCTGCTCTGCAAAAACAAGAATAGCTTCATTTTGAGGAATTCCTTTCTTTTCGTATCCCCATTTTCTGGAAAGTTTCATAGCTGTTTCCACAGCTTCTGCTCCGGTATTCATAGGTAGAACCATCTCATAATCGAAATATTCTGTAATGAACTTTTCATACTCGCCCAGTTTATTATTGAAAAAAGCACGAGAGGTCAAAGTGAGGATTTTAGCCTGTTCAACTAATGCATTTATTATCTTAGGATGACAATGTCCCTGGTTTACAGCAGAATAAGCAGAAAGAAAATCGTAATATTCATTTCCTTCCGGGTCCCATACTTTAACTCCCTGTCCTTTTGCCAGAACCACTGGAAGAGGGTGATAATTGTGAGCACCGTA
>JACNIV010000349.1 GCA_014382915.1 Candidatus Cloacimonadota bacterium
TAGAGAAAGCTATTGGCTTTTTTGGTAATTTTGAGATCACTTTGAAGAACATTCAAGATGAAGAGCAGAAAAAAGAATTTAAAGTGGGAGCAATAGTTGTTGCAACCGGCTTCAATTTATTTAATCCGGAAAAAATCCCTCGCTATGGATATGGAAAGATTGAAGATATTTATACTTCCATGGAAATTGAAGAAAGCAATTCTAAAACAGGAAAGATCCTTCTAAAATCCGGTAAGCAACCTAAATCTGCAGCTCTTATTCACTGTGTTGGTAGAGGGGAAAAGGGATATTGTTCGCGAGTATGTTGTAATTATATGTTTAAAATTGCTCAATACTTGAAAGAAAAAACACCTGCCATAAAAATCACAGAATTCTATCAGGACCTGTGTTTGCCAAATAAAGCAGACCAGGAATTCTTTGTTGATACAAAAAAAAAGGGAGTTAATTTCATTCGCTTTAAAGATATTGCAGTAAAGCAGAAGGATAAAGAAAAATTTATTGAATATACAAAAATTGATGGAAAAAAGGGTAAAATATCTGCTGAGATGATCATACTGGCGCCGGCAATCGAACCTGCTGTTGGCTCAAAAGATATAGCGGAACTCCTTAATATTTCATTAGATGAAACAGGTTTCTTCCAGGAAGCTCATCAAAAGCTGAATCCTGTTGCCACCTCGATAGATGGTGTGTTTATCGTTGGTTCGGCTCAGAACCCGAAAAACATTCCAGATTCTATGATGGATGCTCAAGCGGTTGGCGGGAAGATACTTACAAAACTAATACCCGGAGAGAAATTAATTCCGGAAGTAATAATATCTGAAATATCGGAAGCATTCTGCACTGGTTGTCAGACCTGCCTTTCTGTATGTTCCTATGGAGCTATCTATTTTGATGAGGATAGAAATATCTCCTTAGTTAATGAAGCAATTTGTAGAGGATGTGGTAATTGTGTAGCAAGTTGCCCCTCCGGAGCAGCTCATGCCAAACATTTTACTTCTCTTCAAATTTATCAGGAAGTTCTGGAAGCAATAAGATAGAAAAAGAGGAAATATGAATACAGCGGAAAATGAATCATACAACTCAAAGAAGGGTACGATGATTTCTATAAAAAATAGTATCAGGGAAACAATTCTCAGTTTTTTCAAAGAAGCATTAGAGAAGAAGACCTTTGATGCGGTACTCATTCCCGTAAAAGTTCCTGCTGGAGATTCCTATACCTGGATTTTAATTGAAGATGTTTCATTACTTAAAGATGCCGTACCCATAGCACCGATCATGCCGGTTCAGGGAGCTAATGCTTTATCCAGTCTTACCAGGAAAGGAAAAGGGAATTTAAAGATCGCTGCTATTATGAGACCTTGTGAAATAAGAGCTGCTATTGAACTTGCCAAACTTGAACAGATTCATCTTGAGAATGTATTCCTTTTCAGTTTTGACTGTCCCGGTGCACTACCTTTAGCGGATTACGTTCAAAATCCAAAAAAGGGAGAAGAACTATTTGAATCATTTTTCACTGAAAATAAATGGAATGAAAAATCGATCAAACCGGTTTGTAAGATGTGCGATAATTTCAGCCTTCCTAATTGTGACTTACATTTTGGTATATTAGGAACAACAAAAGATAATCTTCTGCTTATTCCCAACAGCATCAAAGGAGAAAGTGTTTTAAATGAGATGGGAATTGCTTTTAAAAATGATCTATCTGGTTGGAAGAAAAAAGTAGATGAAATTAAAAAGGAAAAAGAAAAGATAAAAGAAGAAACTTATCGTAACATTCAACCAATTGTGGAAGGACTTGATAATTTAGTACAAACTTTTGCTAAATGCATCGGTTGTCATAACTGTATGAGCGTATGCCCCATCTGTTATTGTCGTCAGTGTTATTTTGATTCTGAGGTTTCAAAATTTGCTTCCGATAATTACCTTTTGCGAGCAGAAAAACGTGGTGGTTTGCGATTTCCTACAGATATTATTTTATTCCAGTCGGGCAGGATGTCGCATATGAGTCTATCTTGTGTTGCCTGTGGAATGTGTGAGGACGTTTGTCCTGCATCAATACCTGTAGCACAGATATTTAGTTATGTGGCAGATCAAACACAAAAAGCTTTCGAGTATCAACCGGGGAGAAATACTGGAGAACCTCTGCCGTTAAAAGAGTATAAAGAAGAGGAACTTCAAGAGATAAAAAAATTAGTGAACGACTCTGTTAGTCAGGAGTAGGAAAATGGATAAAGTATTGAAGATAAATAAAAGTGTGGAAAAGGGTATCATCGATCTCCTGAAATTCCTTCTTGAAAGTAAAAAAATTCATGGAGTATTCACATTAAGAAAAATAAAACAGAATAATGTGGATTATGCTTTGATGACCGATGTATCCGGTTTGAATGATGCGGTGCCATTTTATCCATTAATGCCTGCAAATGCTGGAAAGATTTTATCTTATTTTACTCAAAAGAAACCAATTAATAAACCGATTGCTGCAGTAGTGAGATCTTGTGAGTTAAGAGCATTCGTGGAACTTGTAAAACGAGAGCAGGGAAGTTTGGATAATTTCCTGTTTATCTCATCAAGTTGCGGAGGAGTCTTACCAATAAAATCAGTCGAACAGAAAGATTTTGACAAATACATTTCTAATTATTGGGACACAGTAAAAAATGCAAATATTTCCGCTGATATAAGACCAACCTGCAAAGCTTGTGAATACTTCACGCCATATAATGCAGATATTACAGTTTCTTTAGTTGGAGAAAAAAAGCTGGATAAAGAGTGCAGGATATTTTTAAATACTGATAAAGCAAATCAAGTTGTTAAGGGATTTGAGGGAGAAATTTCAGAAGAAGACTTTGGGTCATCAGAGATATCATCTCTTCTGGAAAAGAGAAAAGCTGAAAAGAAAAAACTTTTTGATGAGATTCACATTGAAAACCTGGGATTAGAAGGGATGGTAGAAGTTTTCGGAAAATGTATCGGATGCCACGTGTGCAGTAGGGTTTGTCCAATCTGCTATTGCATTCTTTGTGATTTTGAATCTGCTACTTATGATTACAGTCAATCTGATTATGAAAAAGAACTTCATAAGAAAGGTGGATTACGGATTCCTCCGGACACAATATTTTTTCAGATCGGACGATTAACACATATGAGTTTCTCCTGTGTGGGCTGTGGAATGTGTACAGATGTATGTCCGGTAGATATTCCTGTTGCTGCTATTTTCCTGAAAACAGGAGAAGAAACCCGCCAACTCTTTGATTATCTACCAGGTAAAGATGTAGAAGAAACTATACCTGTAATGATATTTAAAGAAGAAGAATTAACTGAACTCGGAGAATAAATTGGGAAGTTAAAGTTGAGAGGTTCAAAGGTTCAAATGTTCAAGGTTCTGGGTTCAGGGTTCTGGGTTGAGAGGTTTAGGGTTAATGAAGGTTAAGGAAAAAAAGGTAACTCTGAACGGTGAACTCTGAACGCCTACGAATAAAAATAAGAGATTTAGAACCAATTCCCAGAATGATTGGGAAGGAGGGAGATAAATAATGGCAGATAAAGTAAAAATGGTAAAAATCGTTGTCTTGGGAGAAGGTTTCGATGTACCGGAAGATTTAACGATCATCAATGCCCTGGAATATGCCGGATTTCAATTAACTCATGGAGTGGGTTGCAGAGAAGGTTTCTGTGGAGCCTGCGGAACGATCTATAGAGAAAAAGGAGATTATAAATTGCAAGCAGGTCTCGCCTGTCAAACTGTTGTCTCAGATGGAATGTACCTTGCACAGATTCCGTTTGTTCCTGCAGAAAAACCGGTTTACGACATTACAAAACTCAAACCTGATATTACAGCGATTAAAGATAATTATCCGATTGTCTTCCGTTGTGTTGCCTGTAATACTTGTTCTAAAGTATGTCCGCAAGACCTGGAAGTTATGGATTATGTTCAGGCATTAATAAGAGGAGATATTGAAAGAGCTGCCGATCTTTCCTTTGACTGCATCAGATGTGGACTTTGTGCACTGCGTTGTCCGGCAGAAATCGTTCAATATAATTCTGCTATGCTGGCTCGTCGTCTTTGCGGAAGATATCTCTTACCGGAAAGTAAAGACCTTACAAACCGCGTAAAAGAAATTGCAGAAGAACAATATGATAAGGAATTAGATGAACTTGTAAATATGAATCTGAAAAAATTAAAAGAAAGATATTATTCAAGAGAAATCAAACTCTTCGATATTTAGGAGATAAATTATGTATCCTGAAAGTATGCAAGAATCAATTAAAAAAGTTAAAAAGACCAGATCCGAGAGACTAAAATTAGTAAAATCCGGCAAAGAAATATATCCAATGATGACGGAAAAAGAGCGGGAAGTAGTTTTAAATAAATTTCATCCTGATTATCAACCCGATGCACGCCGCAAAATTAGAATCGGTCCTAATAAAGGAGAGAAGCTTACAACTGAAGTTGCAGACCTTTTAGAGACATATTCCAGAATTGATCCCAAGGATTTTGACCTGACCAAACCGGATTATGAAACTGATGTTTTGGTAATTGGAGCAGGTTCAGCGGGATTTGCAGCAGCTCTGCTTGCTGAAGAAAATGGTGTCGATGTTCTTCTGGTAACAAAGCTCAGAATTGGTGATTCCAATTCTATGATGGCTCAGGGCGGAATTCAGGCTGCTGTAAGACCTGACGATTCGCCTGTTTTACATTATCTGGATGCTATCGGTGGCGGTCATTTTGAAAATAAACCGGAACTTGTTAGAGCTCTCACTGCTGAAGCTCCCGATGGAATAAACTGGCTGAAAGACCACGGCGTAATGTTCGATAGAAATCCCGACGGAACGATGATCACAAAATCAGGTGGTGGAACAAGTCGTCTGAGAATGCATTCTGCCAGAGACTACACAGGAGCAGCAATTTGTGCTACTTTAAGAGATGAAGTCTTGAATAGACCGGATCATATAAAAATCCTAGAACATCAACCTGTGGTGGAATTGATAAAAGATAACACCGGCAAAGTCTCGGGAGCAGTGCTTTACCATCTGGAAAATAGAGAATATTTTACAATTAAAGCAAAAGCAACAATTATCACAACAGGTGGCTTTGGCAGGCTTCATATCAGAAACTATGAAACTACTAATCATTACGGAGCCACAGCAGACGGTTTGGTAATAAGTTATAGAGTCGGAGCAAAACTTATGTATATGGATTCTGTTCAATATCATCCGACCGGAGCGATTTATCCGCAGCAGATTATTGGCTTTCTCTGTACAGAAAAATTGAGAGCTCTTGGTGCTCAACCTTTGAATAAAAATGCGGAACCATTCGTTAATCCACTCGAACCTCGTGATGTTGAATCATCAGCTTTCATCAGGGAATGTTTGGAACGGAAAAATGGTATTAAAACACCTTCCGGACATATCGGTGTCTGGTTAGACACTCCCTTGATCGACCAGATTAATGGCAAGGGAGCAATTCAGGCAAGTGTTCCAGCTATGGTCAGACAATTTGCCAGGTTCGATGTAGATATGATTGCAGAACCGATTCTGGTTTATCCTACCCTTCATTATCAGAATGGTGGAGTGGAAATTAATGCACAATGTGAAACAAATATTCCCGGTCTTTTCGTTGCCGGTGAAGCTTCCGGTGGATTACATGGTCGCAATAGATTAATGGGAAATTCACAGCTTGATCTGATTATTTTTGGAAGAAGAGCTGGAAAATTTGCAGCAGATTATGCCAAAGGTGCAAAGATCGGTAAACTTACTCTGGATCATATTTATGAATATGAAAAAGATGTAAAAGAATTGGGAATCGATAGATTAAAGATATCACCGATGGTTCTCCCTGATTATATTCCGGATGCAGTAAAAGCAAAACAATTAACAACCAAATATCACGGAACTTTGAGATAAGTTAATATAATTAGCTTGTTCCTAAACTCCCGTTTGGGAACATACTTGAAGCTTTGTTTAAAATACATTCCCAATCAGGGGATTGGGAGCGAGAATTAAAAAGGAGGTTATTTTGGGACTTGTAGGTATAGAAAGATTAAAAGGAATCTTAGGAGATGAAAATGTAAAAACCGACTTGGCAGACTTATATGTATATGGTTCCGATGCTTCTGTTCATGAAGCTTTACCATGGGTGGTGGTGAGACCGCACACAATTGAAGATGTTCAAAATATTATGCGTTATGCAAATCCAAGGTTGATACCTGTTGTTGCCAGGGGAGCTGGTTCGGGTATGTCCGGTCAGGCTGTTCCCAGTAAGGGTGGAATAGTCATGGATTTAAAGCGAATGAATAAAATTCTGGAGATAAACCTTGAAGATACATATGTCAGAGTTGAACCCGGTGTTGTGGATGATGATCTGAATCGTGCTTTGAAATCCCATAATGTTTTCTATCCACCCACACCCGCTTCCAGCAGAATAGCCACCATCGGTGGAGAAATTGCTAATAATGCCAGTGGAGTGAGGTCTGTTAAATACGGAGCTGTACGGGATTCAATTCTGGGAATGAAAGTAGTAATGGCAAATGGTGATTTGATTAATTTGGGTGCTAAAACCAGAGTCGAAGCTACTGGCTATCAACTTGACAGATTGATGGTTGGTTCCGAAGGAACTCTGGGGATTATAGTAGAAGCAACTTTGAAATTTGTTCCCATTCCAAAATACAGGTGTATGGGAATCGCAAAATTCAATAAACTTGAAGATGCTGGAAATGCAATCTCGGAAATTATGTCCAGTGGGATTAATTTATCTATGCTTGAACTAATGGATAATGTTGCCATAAAAGCGGTGAATCAAGCTCAGAATTTAGGACTTCCGGATGTAGAAGCAATTCTTATGTTCGAAGCTGATGGTATGGTAAAAGAAGGCGTGGATATCGAAGTTAAAAAGATGATGGAGAGCTGCAAAAAGCATAAAGGTTTTGGAATAGAACTGAGTTATGATGCCAAAGAACGAACACGGATATTTTCCGGCAGAAAAAAATTATTCCCTGCTTTATCTCAATTTAAAGAATATTATTCCTGTACTTCACTTGCTGATGATATGGCAGTTCCTTATTCAAAAATGGCAGAAACCGCCCAAAAAATTCATGAAATCGCTAAAAGAAATAATGTGATTATGACAGCTTACGGTCACTGTGGTTCCGGCTGTATGCACACCAAAATTTTAATGGACACAAGAAAAAAATCTCAATGGGAAGATGCCAAAAGAGCGGTATTCGAAATATATGAATATGTCAGGTCAATTGGTGGAACAACATCTGCAGAACATGGAATAGGAATATCCAAAGCCCCTGCTTTCAAAAGAGAAAAATCGGATTCACTCAATTTAATGAGAGCAGTTAAAAAAGCTTTTGACCCTAATAATATTCTTAATCCCGGTAAATTAATGGATGCCCCCGATGACTGGGTTACTGCTACAAGTCTCAGATATAGACTTGATGAAAAAGACATGAAATAATAAGGGAGAGCAAATCATGGAATTTAAAAGATTAAAAGAATGGAAAGACAAATTACATGTATGCATTCGTTGTGGATATTGTTATGAGCATTGTCATATTTTTAAAATAACAAATTGGGAATCTGACACACCACGTGGTAAGCTGATTCTGCTCTATGCACTACTTCATGAAGAGATCGAACCCACAGATTATATGGCAAACAAGATATTTGAGTGCTTCAATTGTGGAAGATGTGATGCAAGTTGCTCAGCAAAAGTACCTGTTACAGATATCTTTACGGACGTAAGAGCAGACTTCATCGATGGTGGTTTTGATGTTAAAGGCACTCTTTCTCACATAAATGAAGATCTATGCAGTAAATGCGGGATTTGCGTTTCAATATGCAAATATGAAGCTCGAACTTTAGATAAGGAACAGAATAAAATCATTATTGATAAAGTAAAATGCAGAAGCTGTGGTGGTTGTGAAGCTGCATGTCCTTCCGGTGCTGCTTATATTGAAGAAGGATATATGGTTAGTGAAAAAGAGCTGTTAGAACAAGTTCAATGCTATCTGGGAGGTAAATAATTATGAATACAAAAGCTATTATTTTTTGTTGTAATTGGTCGGTTTATCCAGGGTTACTACTCTCCGAAGATACAACTGTAGAACCTGATCCCGAATATAAGATCATAGTCAATATGTGTTCCGGAAGATTACAACCGGATTTGATACTGGAAGCATTAAAAGATTCAGCCTGGGGTGTTATGATTGCTGCCTGCCCGGTGGAAGAATGCGAACATGACGGAAATTATAAAGCCAGAAGAAGAGTTTTATTACTGAAAAAGGTGCTTGAACAATTCGGAGTGGAACCGCAAAGATTAAAATTGGAATGGATCGATAAAGGAGAATCTGTAAAATTAAAAAAAGCAATTTCTGATTTTATTGATGAATTGAAAGAATTGGGTCCAATAAAGAAATTAGAAATAAATTAAGGAAATGGAGGCATAAATGCCAAAACCTAAAGTAGCTTTCTATTGGTGTGCATCCTGTGGAGGTTGTGAAGAAGCCATTGTAGATCTGAATGAAGATATTCTGAAAGTTGTTGAATTGGTTGATATTGTATTCTGGCCCTGTGCAATGGATTTTAAATACAAAGATGTTCGAAAAATGAAGGATAATGAAATTGCGCTTGCTTTCATTAATGGTGCTATTCGTAATGATGAGCAGGAAGAAATTGTACATCTTCTCAGGAAGAAAGCTCAGCTTGTAATCGCTTTCGGATCTTGTTCTCAATTGGGTGGTATTCCAGGGTTAGCAAATTTCTGGGATAGAGAAACTATTTTTGAATCTTCTTATGGGAAGAATTGTCCTTCTGTTGATAATCCTAAAAGGATTTTCCCACAAACTAAGAGTAAAGTTCCGGAAGGAGAACTGACTTTACCTGCTTTTCATAATACGGTAAAATGCCTTGATCAGGTGATAGAGGTGGATTATTATATACCCGGATGTGCTCCTCCACCTTACTTAACTATGAAAGCAATTGGAGCAATCTTAGCAGGAGAATTACCGGAAAAAGGAGCGA
>JACNIV010000350.1 GCA_014382915.1 Candidatus Cloacimonadota bacterium
GATGAAGACCCGCTGTAGCAAAATAGTGGTGAATTTCCTTACTCACTTTCCCCAGGTTCTCCCTGCATAGATGCCGGCACACTGGAATTACCTCCAGGGATCGAACTGCCGGAATTTGATCTGGCTGGTAACCCACGGATTTATGGAGATACAATCGATATGGGAGCTTACGAGTGGCAGGGCACTCCTGTGGAGAATTACGAATTAGGAATTTCGAATTGAATAATCACCCTAACCCTTTCAACCCTGAAACGAAGATAATCTTCAATATTCCTGAAGAGGGAAACGTAAAACTGGAAATATACAATATCAAAGGACAGAAGGTTAAAACGCTGATGGATTGCTACATGAGCCCCGGTCGCAGCGAAATGATCTGGAATGGAAAGGATGATAATGGGAAGCGATTTTCAAGCGGTGTTTATTTCTATAAATTGCAAACGCCATCCAAATCGTATGTAAAAAAATGTATATTGTTAAAGTAACATTTTATCGTTACGAAAGAGGACTTCCACGCGATGCCGCATGGCATGGTTGTAACGAGCAGTGAAATTTAAACTTGAGTTAAGTTGTCCGGCAGCTGCCGGTTAATCTTGACTTAAGTTAAAAATGGGTTTGTTAATACAAATTCACCTATTAATTTTCTTTCCAGAATTTTTTACTTCAATATTTTAGAATTTTCAATAGTATGAAACGGAGTTTCCAAAACAATCGCGTTCCGAAATACAATTTCGGAACGAGTGGAACTTAAGTTGATGAAGCTTTTCTTGTGTTCTTTTTACGTTTACCCGCTTATCGCCAGTTCTTTCACCAGCACAGATGCAGCACCGATGGAACTCATGTTGAATTTGAAATTATCTGCTATTATTTCCACATCCTGTAATAGTTTAAGTATATTACCGGAAACCGTGAATTGTTTAAGAGAGTGCTTTCTTGTGCCATTTTCATACAGGAATCCTTCGCCGGAAAGTGAAAAATCACCTGAAATGGTATTTGCACCAGAATGCATTCCCTGCAGAGCAACTATCTCGATAGTTTTATCGTGCTGCCCGAGAAGTTCTTCTTCTTTGCAAGTTCCTGGTTTCAGGAAGAAGTTGGAATGAGCGATTTCTAATGTGCCTTTATAAGTTCTGCTGCCATTTCCCGTAGAATTCACACCATCCTTGCGAGCGGTCTGTGTATTTTGCAGGAAGGTTTTAAGCGTTCCGTTTTCTATAAGAATATTAGTTTGCGATGGATAACCCTCACTATCAAAACTTCTGGAAGCAAGTCCATCAGGATGTAGAGCGTCATCTATAATAGTTACAATATTATTTGCGATCGTTTCATTCAGTTTTCCTTTCAGGAGCGATTTGCCTTCCTGAACTGCTTTTGCACTGAATATGCCGGAAAAAGTTGCCAGCATTGTTGCCATCATTTCATTATTAAATACCACAGAGTATGAACCCGACTCAATGCATTCTCCCCCTAGCAGGGAAGTACTTTTTTCCACGCTTTTCTCTGCCATTTTCTTGGCATCGAATTTACTAAAATCGCGTCCTATGACAAATTCCAGGCCAACTCTTTTATCATCCTTTTCCTGGGTAAGTGAAACAACATAGGCATACGCAGCATTATATTTTTCCTCTTTATCCAATCCTTTACTGTTAGCGATTTTAGAATAAGTTGTACTGTTTCCCATCAAAGCATATGGCACGTTGAAAACCCGTTTGTCGGTTTCTAATGCGATTTTTTCCAGGTTTTTGGAAAATTTGATCTTTTTGATTACATCAACTTTATCAAGTTCTTCTGAATAAACATTTAATTTTGTATCAATCGACGGATGGTTTTCCAAGATAACTATCTCGCTATCTTCAGTATATTTTGCGTTTTCCAATGCTTCATTTACGATGTTTTTAAATGTTGCTTCTTCAAACTGCTCGGTATATGAATATCCTACTTTGCCATCTTTTATCACGCGTACACCGATGCCTTTTGCATCTGCATAATTGAAAGATTCTATCTCCTGCTTGTTTATTCTCACGGAAAATGAATTATTTGCTGAAAGCAGGATCTCTATATCGTCTGCTTTATCTTTTGCGAAATCGAATATGAAGTTGAATTCCTTTTCGTACATCTTATCCTCCTACTTTCTTCCACCGACTATTATTTCGTCGATCTTAATGGCTGGCTGGCCTACATTGGTGGGAATATTTCCACTTATCGAGTCGCACATTCCCTGCGCCATTGCCAGGTTATCGGCAACCATACTGATCTTCATAATAGCTTCTGCCCCATTGCCTATGAGAGTTGCACCACGAACCGGTTCCGCAATTTTTCCATTTCTAATAATGTAGCCTTCTCCAACTGCAAAGTTGAAGTTTCCTGTACCCGGCATCACAGAACCTCCGCCCATTTTTTTTGCGTAAATTCCATAATCTACAGATGCGATCAAATCTTCAAATTTACTTTTTCCAGAAGCGATGAAGGTATTTCTCATCCTGGAAGTTGGAGCAAATTTATAAGATTGCCTTCTTCCGCTTCCGGTACGTTCATAACCTGTTTTAATACTTCCCATTTTATCTACCATGTAAGATTTCAAAACACCATTTTTAATAAGAACAGTTTTCTTTGTTGTCATACCTTCATCATCTATGTTTTCACTGCCCCATTCATTGGGAATGGTTCCGTCATCAATAGCTGTAACTACCGGATTGGCGATCTGTTTTCCAAGTTTACCGGCAAATACCGAAGCACCTTTAGCTACAGAAGTAGTTTCCAGAGCATGTCCGCAGGCTTCGTGGAATATCACACCACCGAAACTATTATCGATGACTACGGGTAATTTACCACTGGGAGCATAATCGGCTTTTAGCATGGTAACCGCCATGCGAGCAGTTTTTTCTCCTAATTCAACAGGGTTAAGTTTATTAAAAAATTCATAACCGGCATGTCCACCCGGATTTTCGCCTCCAGTTTGCTTTTCCTTTCCGTCGGATGCAATGGATCGGATTGAAACGCGGGAATATGTTCGGCTATCCTCTGCCCATAATCCTTCACTATTCGCAATAAGCACTTTCTGCATTTTTTCCAGGATGTTGATATCAACCTGTGCTATCAGTTTGTTGTAATTACGGGAAGCTTCATTAATCTTTCGAATAAAATCGATCTTATCGCTTTTGGAAACAGTGTTATTGGGTATTTGAATTGGATGAATATTCTCGAATTCTTTTTTTGTAAGATCAATCGGTTGAATAATAGATTTTCCTTTGGCAGCTTTACTCACAGCATCAGCAGCAGCCAGAAGTGATTTTTCGCTTAGATCATTCGTATAGGCATAAATGGCTGTAGTTCCATAAAAAACTCTTACTCCGGCACCGAAATCTTTACCGACAATATTCTGTTTTGTTTTATTATTATAAAAATTAATGCGGGAATTGTAGGTATCTTCCACGAATATTTCTGCGAAATCCGCACCATTGGAAAGAGCTTTATCGATCACTTTTTCGATAAGTTTTTTTTCTATCATTTATCCTCCCTGAGAGTTTGTTTTTGAAAGATGAAAAATTGCTAAACCCTTATGGTGTCAAGCATAATATTTCGTAACTTACTTATAGCTATTAATTTGTGATTTTAATTTGACAAATTCACCGTTCAGCGAAAATTGACCGCGAATTAGCAGTAAATAAAGGTATAAAATATATGAAAAAAAGTGTGGTCGCAATAGTTGGCAGACCCAATGTAGGTAAATCAACACTCTTCAATAGGATATGCCGGAAACGCAGTGCAATTGTGGATTTTGAAGAGTGTGTAACGCGTGATCGAAAATACGAAGACGCCGAATGGACAGGACAATACTTTGTTGTGGTAGATACCGGTGGCATCATTCCCAAATCTTCAAACAGCATTGATAAAGCCGTTAAATTCCAGGCAGAGGTCGCTATCGAAGAAGCAGATCTGATACTGTTCCTGGTAGATGCCAAAACCGGCACCACAGATATCGATATGGAAATTGCACGAATTCTTTCCGATCAAAGAGAGAAAGTGATGCTGGTAGCAAATAAAGTGGACAGCGAAAAGGACGAGCTGGAAATATATGATTTCATGCAGCTTGGCTTTGGCGAGCCATTTGCTATTGCCGCTATTCAGGGCAGGAATATCGGGAATTTCCTGGATGAAGTGATCAAACATATCAATGCAGCAACTTCCCCACCGGAAGAGGAAGATTCTATAAAGATAGCTATTGTAGGAAAACCAAACGTAGGTAAATCATCCCTGGTTAACCGCATTACCGGGCAGGATATCAATATTGTAACAGATATCCCCGGTACCACACGAGATTCTATAGATACATCCATCCCTCATTTCGGTAAAAAATACACATTCATCGATACTGCCGGGCTAAGACGGAAAAAACGCATTAAATATGGTGTGGAATATTTCAGTACCATGCGTACTATAGAAAGCATTAACCGGGCAGACGTTGTCCTTATCATTCTGGATGCAATCAGCGAAATCTCTACACAGGATCAAAAGATCGTTTCGTATGCAGCACGTAATTTCAAGGATATTATTATTCTTTACAATAAATGGGATTTGATTGAAAAGACCAATGTTACCGTCGGTGAATATATCAAGAAAATCCGTTCTGAACTGAGGTTCGTGGAATTTGCTCCTGTTGTATTTATTTCTGCATTAACCGGTCAAAGGGTATCAAAGATATTAGATTTGATACTGAAAGTGGAAGAGGAAAGCAGGAAACGCATCCCAACCTCAGAATTGAACAGATTCCTGGAAAAAGTAATTGGGAAATTCCCACCCACTCATTCCAGCGGAAAGCATACAAAGATATATTTTTGCACTCAGGTAAAAACGCATCCTCCTACTTTTGTTTTCTTCTGCAATGATCCAAAATTGATAACCACGCATTACAAGCGTTATTTGAATAATCAGTTGCGTGAAATCTTCAAATTTGAAGGAGCATCTATAAAAATATTTTTCAGGGGAAGATCTGCGGATGATCTATAAAACATTAATTTCTTTTGTATTCGCCTATTTATTAGGCAGTATCCCCACAAGTTTCCTAATGGGAAAACTTATTAAAGGCATAGACATTCGTGAGTATGGCAGCGGTAATGTTGGTGCCACAAATGCTCTAAGAGTATTGGGAACAAAAATCGGTATTATTACCCTACTCATCGATATCGGAAAAGGCTTTTTCACTGTACAGATCGGGAAATTACTCGTTTCCGAACCATCAAATCTCTTTCTAATTGGCACTGGGCTCTTTGGCATCATAGGTCACATTTTCACTATCTTCCTCAAGTTCAAAGGTGGAAAAGGTGTAGCAACATCGGCTGGAGTGTTCATTGCTCTTTCACCGCTACCTGTTGCAATTGCACTGGTTGTTTTTGTGGTTACCGTATGGCTGAGTAAATATGTATCTCTTGGTTCGATGGTGGCAGCGTTCGTGTTTTTCCTGGTAGAGCTTATTGTTAACGTAAGAAACAGATTTGCAAATTTTGAATTATTGATCTTTATCTTTCTTTTAATGGTCTTTATCTTCATACGGCACAAAGCTAATATTAAAAGAATAATTGACGGCAATGAAAATAGGATTAGTTTTAGAGACAGGAGAGATAATTAATGTGCGGGATCATCGGAGTTTTTAATAATAAGAGATCAGCGGAACTGGCAACTCTGGGGTTATTTGCTGAACAACACCGCGGACAGGAAAGCTGCGGAATGGCTGTGAACAGTGGCACTACTATCAAACTCAGAAAGAAAATGGGTTTGGTAAAAGAGGTTTTCAATCCACATAAGCTTGATTTCCTGAAAGGCCATATTGCCATTGGTCATGTACGTTATCCTACCCGGGGAGCATCGTCTATATATAATTCCCAACCTCATATTGTAGAAACTCTCTCCGGTCCTTCTTATGCCCTGACAAGTAACGGTGATATTGTAAATTATGCAGAACTCCGCAAGGAATTGGAAGAAAAGGGCGTTTACTTTGCCAGCAGTAATGATGGAGAACTCCTAATTAAATACATTGTCTATCACGTTGAAAAAGAAAACTACAGTATCACAGATGCAATAAAACAATTAATGAAAAATGTGAAGGGAGCTTATTCCAGTATACTTGCCACCAAAACTGAAATGTACACTTTTCGCGATCCTTATGGGTTTCGTCCCTTGAGCTATGGCAAAACAAAGGAAGGAACTTTCGTTGTAGCTTCAGAAAGTTGTGCACTGGATATTCTTTACATGGATTGGATAAAAGAAGTTGAACCGGCTGAAATCCTGATTTGTTGTAATAATGATATTAAATCTATCCATCAGAATCCAAACGATTTTCGGGAAACAAAAACAAACCGGCACTGCATTTTCGAACATATCTATTTTTCTCGACCGGATAGTTTCATTTTCGGTGAGAACGTGTATAAAGTACGGGAAAAGATAGGTTCCCAACTGGCAAAAGCTGATGATCTCAAACCGGATGCAGTAGTACCCGTCCCCGATTCTTCAAATTTCATTGCTCTGGGTTATGCCAAACAAAAAGGAGTTCCTTTTGAATTTGGATTGATCCGAAATCATTATGTAGGTAGAACTTTCATTAAGCCGGAACAGACCATTCGTGATGAAAGTGTTTACCAGAAATTTAATGTTCTTCCTAACTTTTTCGAAGGTAAAAAAATCGTTCTCATCGATGATTCAATTGTACGTGGTACAACCATCCGCAAATTGGTTAAAATGATTAAAGAAGCAGGTGCTAATGAAGTTCATGTCAGGATAGGTTCTCCACCGGTTAAATTTTCCTGCTTTTATGGCATTGATACACCCACTCGCGAAGAACTGATAGCCAATAATAAGAGTATTAAAAAAATTCGTGAATTCATAGGTGCTGATTCTTTAAAATATCTTGAGATAGACGATCTTAGAAAGACTGTTTCCAAACCCCAGGATTATTGTTGTGCCTGTTTCGACGGCAACTACCCGGTAAGATAATATGAAATTAAAAACATGGATTGAAATTGAAATCATCATAAAAAATTTGAAAGCTGTCGGTAAAAAAATAGTATTTACTAACGGTTGCTTTGATATCATCCATGCAGGACATGTAGAATATCTGCAGGAAGCAGCAGAATTGGGTGATGTTCTCATCATTGGATTGAATAGTGATAAATCGGTGAAAAGGTTGAAAGGTTCCAACCGTCCCATAAATTCCCAAATAGATAGAGCAAAAGTTTTATCTGGACTTGCAACAGTTTCTTATATCGTTATATTTGAAGATGATACGCCTTACATGTTAATAGATCACATCAAACCTGATGTATTGGTAAAAGGTGGAGATTGGAAACCCAAAGAGATAGTTGGTTCAGATATCGTTCTGGCAAATGGTGGTAGCGTACGAAGCCTTTCCTATAAAGAAGGAAACTCCACATCATCGATAATAAACAAAATGAAGGAATAAATGGAAAACCAACACGAAGATCTGGCCGTTGTAAAAAAGATGAAAGATGGATTTGTTTATATTGAAATGCAAACTAGTGGATCTTGTGATAAATGTGCTATGCATGGTGTTTGCCATGGTATGGATAAAAAGTTACAACATAAGATAAAAACAGATATGGAACTAAGCGAAGGTGATTTCATAAGAGTGCATGTTTCTGCCAGCATGAGGATTTTCTCTTCTTTCATTATTTTTATTTTCCCTATCCTATCGATGTTGTTATTTTATGGTTTGGGAAAATATTTATTCCGGTTTACAGAGAATTTTTCAATACTTTTTTCTTTCGCTGGTTTAGTGTTAAGTGGAATCACAATTTATTTTATTGATAAAAAATACACTGAAAAGATCAAATTTGAAATTATTGAAAAGGTGGAAAAATGAAGATTCATTTACATGAAATGGTTTTTTACGGTTATCATGGAGTTCATCCTGAAGAGCGAAAACTTGGCCAGCGTTTCATTGTGAATTTTTCATATGAATCCGATTCTGCCCATGACAAAGAGATTAAACATCTGGAAGATACGATAGACTATACTAAAGTTTATGAAATTATTAAGCATACTTTAGAAAAGAAAGAATTTTATTTATTAGAAGTATGTGCAAATACTATTCTTGATTCGATCTTGAAAAATTTTCCCACAATAATCTGGGCAAATGTAAAGATCAAAAAACCCGCCGTTCCTATAAACGGATCATTAAGTTCCGTAGAAGTAGAAATGGAAAGAAGCCGATGATCTGTTACCTGGGTCTGGGTTCCAATCTTGGCAATAGAGAAGAAAACATTAAGAATGCCATTTCCAAGCTATCTTCCGACCCGGATATACTACTCAAAACAAGAAGTTCGATGATTGAAACTAAACCCTACGGTAATATCGTTCAACCTGATTTCATTAATAGTGTTATCGAAATTGAAACAGATATTCCTGCAGAAAATCTACTTTCCAAATGCCTTACTGTGGAAAATGAACTTGGCAGGAAAAGAAATGAAAAATGGGGTCCAAGAACGATCGATATTGATATTCTTTTTTATGGGGAAACAACTGTAAACTTGAAACAACTCACTGTTCCCCATCCTGACCTGCATAATAGAGAATTTGTTCTGCACTCTTTAAATGAGATCTGCCCGGATTTTATTCACCCGGTATTTAATAAAAAAATTGAAGAAATATACCTGGAGCTTAAATGAGAAAAGTTGCAACGATCATCCTGGCAGCTGGTCAAGGGACAAGAATGAATTCTGAAAAACCTAAAGTCATCTTTGAACTTGCCGGTAAACCAATGATCAATAGAGTTGTAGAGACTGCAAAGAAAGTAGATA